>NZ_JAVQNR010000032.1:0-261585 GCF_031799005.1 Acinetobacter sp. V102_4
GGTGGCGAGACCCAGGATCGAACTGGGGACACACGGATTTTCAATCCGTTGCTCTACCTACTGAGCTATCACGCCGATGGCCTGTATTAAGCCGTATCTCAGAACAATAGTCAACTATTATCCTGAGTTTTTGATTTAAATGAGTATTTTTTATACTCAAAAAAAATCCCTGATGGGATCAGGGATTGAAAACACATATAATGGTGGCGAGACCCAGGATCGAACTGGGGACACACGGATTTTCAATCCGTTGCTCTACCTACTGAGCTATCACGCCGAAGTGGGCGTATTAAACAATGTTTATATGATCACGTCAAGCAACTTCCGCGTTTTTTGTAACAAGTGATTATTTTTAAATCACCATTACATACGAACTGGACTTTTAATGATGTAATTTACCAATATGAGCCAAACAACGATGAATAGCGCCACAACCCGGCTCAAAAATTTTCACGCCTTTTGACTCTTCTATACGACAAGCTTCTTCAACTAAACGCTCTGCTACCCCACGCCCCCGGTTGGCAGGGTGCACAACAATATATTCAAGAACCTTGCTTTCGCCTTGTCCTGAAGACCACATTGCCCCTATAATTTTGGTGTTAAATTCGGCAGTGTATAGCGTGGTATACTGTTGTAAATCTTGTTCAAGTTGTTCAATCGCATCGTGCCCGTCACCAAACTCCGGACTTGTATCATACAGTCGCTCAAGCTGATCGCGAATCTCTGAATTATCTAGAGAACTATAAGCATGTACGGTAATAGGCATTGATTAACCCTCCTGAGCAAACTATGATGCTGTCACGAATTCGTCACAGCGAAATTATCGTTACATCCAATCATTTTTGACGTTTTTTGAGGAACGTGTCCATGACGCAACGTATCAGTGAAGTGGTTAGAAATACCAATGAAACCAAAATTCGAGTTCGATTAAATCTCGACGGTACTGGTCAAGGCACACTAAACACTGGAGTTCCATTTTTAGACCATATGATTGATCAAATCAAGCGACATGGCTTATTTGATATCGATATTCATTGTGACGGAGACCTCGATATTGACGATCACCACACCGTAGAAGACTGTGGAATCACGCTTGGACAAGCTTTTGCACAAGCTTTAGGCGATAAAAAAGGTTTAAAACGCTATGGTCATTTTTATGCACCATTAGACGAAGCTTTGTCTCGTGTTGTTGTAGATTTATCTGGTCGTCCGGGTTTATTTATGGATATTCCATTTACCCGCGCACGTATCGGTACGTTTGATGTCGATTTATTTTCTGAGTTTTTCCAAGGTTTCGTAAACCATGCGCTTATGACCTTACACATCGATAATTTGAAAGGTAAAAATAGCCATCATCAAATTGAAAGTGTGTTCAAAGCGCTAGCTCGTGCTTTACGTATGGCATGTGAAGTTGATCCACGTGCCGAAAACACGATTGCATCGACAAAAGGTAGCCTCTAATGACACGTATCGCGTTACTTGATTATGGCATGGGCAATCTACACTCAGCAGCTAAAGCACTTGAGTATGTGGGCGCTACAGTCGATGTGACCAATGATCCAAAATTAATTGCACAAGCCGACAAAATTGTTTTTCCAGGTGTTGGGGCAATGCGCGACTGTATGCAAGGCATGCGCGAAGCAGGCATTGATGAAGTCGTACGTAAAGCTGCTTTTAATAAACCTGTTCTTGCAATTTGTGTCGGCATGCAAGCATTACTACAAAGTTCTGAAGAAAATGGCGGTGTAGACGCACTAGGTATTTTTGACGGCGTAGTAAAACACTTCCCTCAAATGGAAGGGTTAAAAGTGCCTCATATGGGTTGGAATCAGGTTCATCAATTGGACCCAAGCCACCCAATGTGGAACAACATCGAACAAGATGCACGTTTCTACTTTGTACATAGTTATTATGTCGAGCCAAAAGATGAAAGCGTTGTGGCTGCGACCTGTGACTATGGTGTGAACTTCTGCACAGCAATTCACAAAGATAATTTATTTGCGACTCAATTCCACCCAGAGAAAAGTCATACTGCCGGTTTGCAGTTACTTAAAAACTTTGTGGAATGGAATATTTAATTTCCTTTAAAAAATAAAATAGATCAGGTCGAGATGGCCTGATCTATTTTTTTATTTATAATAACAACCAATCATTTACAGAATTATATTTTATTCAACAAAATATTGAATATTTATACTTTTAAATAAAACCAAATGATCAGGAAAACAAAATGAATTCCCCTTTTGAAAATCAGCCACTTCAACAAGATTCACCCTTTAAAGCTAGTGGTCGTTTTGGACGACTCTCTTATGCAGCATGGTTACTGCTTTATGCTATTATTTTCACTAGTGCTTTTGCAGTGATTGGTATGTCTGCTGGTCTGGTAGCTGAACCCAGCAGTAATGTACCTGTCACGGTTGGGTTCATTTTATTATTTATTCTTTATATCGCATATTTCTATTCTACTTTTATACTTATGATTCGTCGTTTACATGATCGAAATCATAGTGGTTGGCTGTCACTACTTCTACTCGTACCCTTGGTAAATATTGGCCTTATGATTTATCTTTTTGCAGCTAAAGGCGATGAAGGTACTAACGACTACGGTCCAGCGCGGGCAACGCCAAGTTGGGAGCGTATATTGGGTTGGATTTATATTGTCATTATTCCAATCCTCTTTATTGTTGCCATTATTGCAATAGCAGTCCCAAGCTATCAAACTTACATTGAAAAAAGTCAACAAATTAAAATTAGCTCAACAACCCAACCATAAACATTGTTAAATCATTGATAAAGCCTAGTTCTCTAGGCTTTATTCATATATAAAGCTAATAGCTCAATTCTTTTGTATGCTGTTAAATATGTCCGAAGCCTCTCCCCTTCTTGATAAAGCCTCTATTCAGCAGCTCCCTCCTTTTGAAAATCTTAATCATCAAAATATTGTGGTGATTGAAAATATTGAGCAATGCAAAACTATTGAAGAAGAATTAAAAAACGCTGAAATTTTGGGATTTGATTCCGAATCAAAACCCACGTTTCGAGTGGGCGAAGTCTCGACAGGCCCACATCTGATTCAGTTAGCGACTGAACAAAAAGCATATCTGTTTCATGTAAATTCATTCACTTTAAAATTTCTGCTGCCCATTTTATCTAACCCCAAACAAATTAAAGTCGGTTTTGGCCTCAAAAACGATAAGCATATTTTTCATAAAAAAGGGATTGAACTCGAAGGTTGTGTCGACCTCGCAAAAGGCTTTAGCCATTTTGGTTTTAAACAGCAACTGGGGGTACAAAAAGCAGTGGCGCTGTTATTTGAGCAATATCTTGCAAAGTCGAAAAAAATCGGAACGTCAAACTGGGCACGAAAGCCACTTAGCTCTCAGCAAATCAGTTACGCTGCTGCCGATGCATATGCTGCTTTATTGGTATTTCAAGAGCTCAGAAAACAAAAACTATTACCCGCTCACATTTCTCAAACTATTCAAACCGCACTTCAAGCGTAAAGTTATAAAAGTCTTTTCTAAGGCTTAGCGATTGATCAATACTTTGCTAAGATGTGCACAATTTCATAATCATGATGAAGCAAGGAGCGGAAGCATGCTAATCATTCCTGCAATTGACCTGAAAGATGGTAAATGTGTGCGTTTAAAACAAGGGCGTATGGAAGACGATACAGTTTTCTCTGACGATCCAGTTGCAACTGCCCAGCATTGGGTAAATGAAGGCGCACGTCGTTTGCATTTGGTCGATTTGAATGGCGCTTTCGCAGGCACTCCAATTCATAAACCTATTGTTGAAGCAATTGCTAAAGCTCAGCCAGAATTACCAATTCAAATTGGTGGTGGTATTCGCTCTTTAGAAACAATTGAGCACTATTTAGAAGCTGGCGTGACTTTTGTCATTATTGGCACTAAAGCAGTTCAAGAGCCTGAATTTGTAGAAGAAGCTTGTAAGCGCTTTGCTGGCCACATCATTGTTGGTATTGATGCCATGAATGGCATGGTTGCTACTGACGGTTGGGCTAATGTAACTGACGTTAAAGCAACTGATTTAGCAAAACG
This sequence comes from Acinetobacter sp. V102_4, assembly GCF_031799005.1. NCBI lineage: Bacteria > Pseudomonadati > Pseudomonadota > Gammaproteobacteria > Moraxellales > Moraxellaceae > Acinetobacter > Acinetobacter sp. V102_4. The sequence goes on from NZ_JAVQNR010000032.1 coordinate 4,062, forward strand.
TTTTGCTGATGCAGGCGTGTCTAGCATTGTCTATACCGATATTGCTCGTGATGGCATGATGCAAGGTGTAAACGTTGAGCAAACTGTAAACTTGGCTCAATACTCAGGCTTACCAGTAATTGCTTCAGGTGGTGTAACTAACCTTGATGACGTTCGCAACTTAATAGGCCAACCGGGCATTTTAGGTGCGATTACAGGCCGTGCAATTTATGAAGGCACACTGAGCCTTCGTGAAGCTCAGCTTTTGTTAGATGAAAATCGTCTTTAATTTTTTAAGATCTAAAAAAGAGCCTGTTTAGGCTCTTTTTTTATTTTTTGATTATCTTTAGTTTAATAACTTTTCTAAATCTATTACCTCATCTGCAAGCTCCATTGCGTAGGGTGAATGTGTAATCATAATTACGGATGGAACGACTTGCTGAATATATTCAAGTATATTTTTTGCAGTATCTACATCCAAGGCGGCAGTCGGTTCGTCTAGGATGATGAGTTGAGGGCGAGCTAAAAGTCCTCTAAGAATGCAAATTCTTTGCTTTTCTCCTCCTGAAAAATTCTTATAAATTTCAGTTAAATCATCATCAAGTGTCAGTTGATGCTTTTTCAAAATATGTAACAGGTTAAATTGATCAAGCATCTGAAGTAAGTAAGAATCCTCATATATATGCGAGGAGTTATAAACTAAATTATCTCTAAGGGAATAAGGGAAAATAACTGGTTGCTGTGCAACGTAAACAACCTCATCAAAAATATGCTTAGAAAAATTTTGGCTAATATCAATATTTTTATACAAAAGCTGTCCTGATTGAATCTGATATACCCCCATTAAATAATTCATCAGAGAAGTTTTACCCAAACCTGTTGGGCCAATCACGACATACGTTTTATTGGCTCGTATTGTTAAATTAAAATGATCTACTGCTCTTTTTCCTAATAAAAATTTAGCATTTATAAATTGGAAGAGATCTTCAGAATGTTGAATGGCAGAAGACGTATATTGTTCTTTCTTTAGATTAAAGTACTGCCGATATTTTGCTAACGCGACAAAATTTCCATTTAAACGCATCAAGCTTTGGGAAACTGCCAGAAATGGATTGGTGAGTTGAATAATATAGGTACTTATCAATACAAAAGCACCCGGTGTAAGCTGCTTTTCAGTTGAAAGAAACACTGTAAATAACATAAAAACGAGTAAAAATAGAAAGATCAGGAACAATTGAGAAATCATCAATAACCCTATTTTCTTGTTCCTATCTTTAGCTGTTGTAATGGATAAATTGAGTGTTTCATTAAATTTTGATAACTGAAACGGTACTGCATTCTTTACTTTAATTTCATATGAATTTGAAATCTGATGTATCAAATGACTATTCGCCTGATTATCTTTTTGATACATCGCATCGAATAGTGAACTACTTGTTTTATTTATATGAAAGGAAACTAAAAAAATAATGATAGCTATTAATAAAAAGCTAATACTAAAGACTAGGCTAATGGTCGTAAATAGAACTGCAAAAATCATCGCCAATTGAAAAATAATTGGCCCCAAATGAAGAAGTAACGTTAAATTAATCTCACCAAAAGCAGAACTTCCTCTTGCAAGATCACTGATTACTGTTCCAGCTTCAATTTGATCTTGTTCATCTTTTTTAAGATTTAAATAATTTTTTAAGCCTGCAAAAATTAATGCTCCTTTGAAATCAACCATCAAATAAGCACTAAAAATATTTTGCGTCCAATGACATAACTCATTCACCAACCATGCAGTCGCGTAGGCAAGTACAAGTAGATATAAAAAATTAAATGGGAGTTGAATATTGAGGAAAAAGTTATATTCGTGTGCAGAGTAATCAATAATAATTTTCAGCAGGTATGGCAACAATGTTGTAAAGAATGCTGAAAACATCACTAATAAAAACATGAGAAACATACTACCCTTCTGTTTCTTATAATTTTCTTTAGAAACTTTCCATAAAAATTTATAGTTTTGAATATCTTGCGAACTTAATAAAAACTTCATTTCTGTATCTTTTTTCTATTAAAACAATTTAAAAATAATTTCATTACACAAGAAATATTATAACTTGCCTTATTTATTATTATTCATGTTTTTTTAATTAAAATTACAAGTTTTTAAATAATAAAAATTCTATATATAAAACTTAATAACTCATGTGATTTTAAAAAGACTTTAAAGTTAATACACCACATTTCGAATAAATTTAAGCACTTGTTTACCACTATTGATATAGGTATAAGTCACTGAACTTTCAAAACTAAAAGATGAACCAGCAGGAATAATTTTAATGCTGTCGGTAAATTGTATGGTCAACTCACCTTCTAATACATAAATCAATTCTTGCCATCCTTCCGCATCTGCTTCAGCAATATAAGATTCACCCACAGCCAATGACCATGTCCACAGCTCAACTTGAGACCGAGACGGAACTGAAGCCAGTAAAGTTGCTTTGCTTTCTTCTTTGTCTCCCTGCCAAGCAAGTACATTCACTAAGGCTTGTTCTTTGAGCTCAGGTGCACTCACAATCGTTCTAAAATCTACGCCCAAAACTACCGCAATTGCGTCGAGTTTAGCCAAGCTAATATTGACTTGCCCCGTTTCTAAAGCAGCGATTGTCCGTCTACTCACACCAGCCTGATCGGCTAAATCCTGCTGGCTTAAACCTCGCTCATCTCTTAATGAACGAATATTTGTGCCGACGTGCTGTAAAACGGTGCTGGACTGGGTCATAAAATAAATAGCAAAGAAAATATGAGCAATATATTGCACAAAACATAGGAATACTGCAATATGTGCAGTATATTGCACAATTTCTCCTGATCAGATATGTCACCAATTTCTCTGAGCTCAAGCAAAGCCCCACTGTTAGCTCTTATCCTAATTACCATTATTTGGGGTGGAACATTCCTTACTGTGCAGTATGCACTGAATTTTTCGTCACCTATGTTTTTTGTGGGCTGTCGCTTTGCTGTAGCAGCGCTTACTTTACTGCTTATTTCATTAAAGAGTATGAATGGCATAACGTTAAAAGATTTAGGTGCAGGGAGTGCGATTGGCCTTGTAATTGCGGCAGGCTATGGTACACAGACGATTGGTCTTCAAACTATTCCAAGTAGTGAATCCGCGTTTTTAACATCACTTTATGTGCCGCTTGTCCCTCTTTTAATGTGGCTTATCTTTAGAAAAGTTCCACACATCATGACTTGGGTGGGAGCAGCTCTGGCTTTCGCTGGTCTTGTTTTGTTGACAGGCAATGGTTTTAAGCAGATTTCATTAAGTTTTGGACAGCTTTTAACAGTGCTTGGCGCATTTGCGATTGCTTTAGAGATTATTTTTATTAGCTACTTTGCTGGAAAAGTAAATTTACGCCGTGTCACTATCATTCAACTCGGGGTTGCCTCTCTAATTTCTTTTGCCATTATGCCTGTGGTTGGCGAGCATGCGATTCCAGCATTCTCATGGCCTCTTGTGATGATTGCTGTTGCATTAGGCTTAGCCAGTGCACTCATTCAATTTGTGATGAACTGGGCTCAACGTGTGGTTGACCCTTCACGGGCTGCAATTATTTATGCAGGAGAACCCGTTTGGGCGGGCATTATTGGTCGAATTGCTGGTGAGCGTTTACCAGTCATTGCTCTTTTGGGTGGTGCTTTAGTGGTATTAGGTGTTTTAGTGAGTGAGTTAAAAATTAAGCTTCCAACCAAAAAAATCAAAGGAATTCGAGAATAAAAAAGAGAGCGTAATGCTCTCTTTTTTATCTATTATTTTTTCTTTAATAGCATGCAGGGTTGATAATACTCAACTGTCGGCATTGGATCATAAAATGGATGGAGCAATGCCTTCCACTCCTGATAAGCCTCAGACTTTCTAAACCCTTCGGTATGATTTTCAATCTCATCCCAAAAAATAATTAAAATATAATGATGTGGGTCAGTTGCATGCCTAATGAGTTGGACAGCATTAAAGCCTTCCATTGGATAGACAATATGTTTGGCCTGCTCGAATGCCTCAAGAAACGCCTCACTTTGCCCAGCCTTTATACTCAAATGCACATGTTCAATAATCATGGTTTATTGATACATCGGGCGATTATCATTTAAAGCAATCAAGCCACGAATTGCACGATATACAATCCAAATCCACGCAGCAGCAATTACGCCTACGCAGAATACGGTCGATGAGACTGCAACCCCTGCAAACAGATCAGGATTTTCACCCGTAAAGAACAAGAAAATAAACGGCAAAAAGGCGATAATATTCCAAGCCAGATACCACCAGAATGTTCTGATTTGCCATGTAAAGTGGCTCTCAAAAATTGAACCTTGTACATCAGAACGTTTCACGTAGTTAATAATTAGAGCAATAACCGCAAGTAAGCCACCTGTAAAAATGGCAACAATATAAAGTACATATAAAATAAGCGTTAAAGTACGATTTGAATCTTGGTCGATAGAACTATTCATTTTTATACCTCTCGAGTTTAATAAAACGATTTACTTTTATGAACCCCGCAATACGTTTAAGGGAGAAATTAGCCACAAAATCAAAAGTAAATGAAGGAATATGGTACAAAAATAAATCTTACGAAAGGGTTGTTTTTGTGTTTTATGTCTCAGTTTTTGTTGTGCCCACCATGCAGCAGGCCAGCCCCCTAAAAAGCTGACAATATGCAATGTTTGTTCAGGCACACGGCGATTACCCAATTGTGCCGCTTCTTTGTCTTGTGAATAGAGCCAATAACTCAGCACATTCATCATTAAAACAAACAACAAGGCGTAAGCTGGCAAAGTATGCATAAAGCTCATAATGCCCATTAAAACAAAATAAAATACGATCCCCATTTGCATGGCAGACCATGGTTTGGTTTGAAAAGAAGATTCTGTTTTTGCTGGCTTTGGAGCTTTACGAGTTTGAGATGCCTTTAAATAGGTCACCTGCTGGGCACGAAAGCGACCACGTTCATCAAGGATAATCAGATATTCCAGTGCACAGCCAATAATTGGCCGAGGACCGGGGCGTGCAAAATCTTTGATATGCAAAAAGACTCGCTCTTTTTCAGCATCATCTGGCTGAATAAAGCCATAACCTTTTTCGTCGAACCATTCGACTAATCGCCCCTGATCTCGCATCTTTATTCCTTATCCTTTTACATGGCTTAAACGGTCTTGCATCATTGCTCGCATTTCTTGCGGATCTTTTTGCAAAATGTCGTCGCCTGTACGTCCTTCTTCTTTATTTTTTTGAGCAACTTGCAAACGCATCGACCAAAAACGGCACGCTGCCATTGCTAAGAATACATCTAAACATTCAAGTTCATCTGAAGTAAGCGCACGAACTTTTTGGTATGCCTCTAAGTAAGCCGCTACTTTGTCTGAGTTTAAATGCGCTGCTGGATATTCGGTACAAAAATCATTGATGGTAATCGCAATATCAAACAGTAACTCGTCTTGATTGAGCTCGTAAAAATCTAAAATACCTTGTAATTGCTCGCCTTCAAACAAGGTATTGTCGCGGAACAAATCTGAGTGAATAAAACCTGTTGGTCGATTTGAATACTGCGCTGTTTTAGCATTAAAAGCTTGATAGACCTGTTCAAGTAAATTTTGGTCATCTTGAGACATGTTTGGTTTAAGCTGCTCTGCAACACCTGTCCAATATTGATGATCACGTCTATATTCACGCTCAAGCGGAAAATCTTGTAAAGCAACATGCAGTTTCGCCTGTGCGTCCGCAATCGCGGCAACTTGCGCTACTGTCGTTTGCATGGGATGGTGACCCATAAGACGTGGTGCAATCTGTGCAGGTTTTTCTGCAATAACATGAACCGCTTGTCCGCTATGTTTTAACGGCACAGCAACGGGTACATCATGAGTCCCCAATTGTTCAAGAACAGGAATCAGCTCGCCTGCTCCTTGTGCATCTAACTCTTCAAATACGGTGAGTACATATTGTTTACGGTTTACATCAACCAGAAAATAATTGGTGTTTTGAATACCTCCCTGAATTGGGTTCAGCTCCAACACCTCTAATCCATAAGGTGCAGCAAAGGCGCGAACTTCATCTAAACTCAACGGGGTATAAACCGACATGGAAAACCTGCAAAAAACATCTGTGAAGTTTGATAGAATACCTCTTCCCTTCATGAAGGTGTAGCGCCTGTGTAGGAACTTTCACCAACGGCGATTATTTTTGGAAAAAGCTATGCTTGCTAAACGTATTATTCCTTGCCTAGACGTTGATAACGGACGCGTAGTTAAAGGCGTTCAATTCCTCGATATTCGTGATGCTGGCGACCCTGTTGAAGTGGCACGTCGCTATAACGAACAAGGTGCAGATGAAATTACTTTCTTAGACATTACCGCTACACATCATGGACGCGATACCACTTACCGTACTGTTGAGCGTATGGCCGAGACTGTATTTGTGCCATTAACTGTCGGTGGTGGTGTACGTAAAGTTGAAGATATCCGTTCGTTATTAAATGCAGGTGCGGATAAAGTGAGTATTAACTCAGCAGCCGTATTTAATCCTGAATTTGTTCAAGAAGCTTCACAGCACTTTGGCGCGCAATGTATTGTGGTTGCGATTGATGCCAAAAAGACTGGCGACAACAAATGGGAAATCTTTACCCACGGTGGCCGTAAACCAACCGGTATCGATGCGATTGAATGGGCTGTAAAAATGGCTGACTTCGGTGCGGGTGAGTTACTCATTACCAGTATGGATGCCGACGGTACTAAAGCAGGTTACGATATTGCTTTAATGCGCGCTATTAATGACCGCGTTACCGTTCCAACAATTGCTTCAGGCGGTGTAGGTAACTTACAACACCTTGCAGACGGTATTTTACAAGGTGGCGCCGATGCAGTATTGGCAGCAAGTATTTTCCACTTTGGGCAATATACAATTCCAGAAGCTAAACAATATTTAGCTGAACAAGGCATCGAAATGCGCTTGTAAGTTTATTGATATTTAAAGGGGCGATATGCCCCTTTATTTTTTATGCCGCACCGTCTACAACATTCAGATCACCGATGAGTTTAGGCTTTTCTTTTTTCTCGACCCATTTTGCAGGAAAGATTTTTTCTATAGCTTGAGATAAAGGTTTAGCAATCACTGTCGGTAACCGTATGCCCAAAGGATTTTGTTCTTTTAAATCTGCCGAAGACACCACACGTGTTCCCATCACATAATCAAACCAAGGCTTGGTCACACACCAATTGGCATCTTGATTAGAGTTCATGTGGTGGTCGTAATGCCACGGAATTTTACGCTTTGCCCATTCAGGCTCCAGATGTGCACGGCGATGAATATAATAATAATTTCCAGCACTGTACCAAGCTGCGAGTGCCATACCTTTTGAAAACGGGTAAAAAATAGCGCTTGAAACAGTTGCCACCACTGCTAGTGAAATTAACTCATTTTTAGTCCGCCAATTTCCAACACCTTCCACATAACAATCATCATGAAATTGCTGTTTGCGTACTTCACGATGATGTGCCCAATGTGACTCCATGCTTTTTGGCACAGGGCTATATCTCGGTTGTCCAGCACGATGTACCCCATGCAAAATATATTTATGAGCTACCCATTCAAATGCGTTGGCAACTGCAATTCCGGCAATAAACCCTTTTAACATCGCTTTACTCCTTTTTCTTTTTATTCAGAATATAAAATTCGATATGCTATGTATTGACCAGAATTTATGGTTTCATTGACAAATCACGACAAGAAAGAGGTGGTCAGGGATGCCACAACTAAAAAATTATACGGGTTCAGTCTATGGAGGACTCGGACACCTACTAAAAGCTTACTGCGAAGCCAATCAGTTAGCTATTCCTGAGCAATTAGAACAAATTCAAAATCTGGAACGCTTTGACTATGTGATTTGGCGCGACCTATTAGAAGTGATTTATAAATTAAACCCCAAGCCGGGTTTAGGTCTAGAAATTGCCAAATATGTACAACCCAAACACTTAGGAATTATTGCCTACCTTGCACTCTCTTGCGATAACTTAGGTGAAGCGTTAATTCGCTATCATGATTTTCACCGCCTAATTTATGACGGAAGTCCTTTAGTGGTTGAGCTATATGGGCAATATGCTTCTATTCGCTGGGAAGCTACAGAACTGCATCCCACCCAACTTACCGATGAAATTGCCATTGCTCTGGTGATCCAATTTTTACGCCTTTTTATGTCTCACCAAGATGTGCATTTGCATGAAGTACATTTTTTAAATGCCCCACCTAAAAACATCAGGGTCTATGAACAATACTTTCAATGTCCGGTTCGTTTTAGCCAGCCCCGTACCCAATTACTCATTCCAATTACTGAAATTAATAAGCCTCTGAGCAGTGCTGACCACACTTTACAACAATTACTGGTTCAACAAGCCCAAGCACTTTTAGAACAATTACCAAATTCGACACAACTTGATCAACGCTTACAACACTCAATTTTGACTGGGCTACAAAAGAATCAATATCAAATTGAATATATTGCAGCTCAACTAGGCCTTTCTGTTCGACAGCTTCAGCGCCACTTACAACAACAAAACACCACATTTCAGGAACGTGTTCAGCAAGTACGGTTTATGCTCGCAACCGAGTATTTAAAAGATCCGCATTTAAGCTTACAAGAGATTGCTCTTTTGCTTTGTTATTCAGAACAAAGTGCTTTTCAAAGAGCATTTAAACATTGGACCAATCAAACACCACAACAATGGCGAGATCAATTTTTAGACAAAGAATAACCAACCAAAACTTACAAATCTTTTCTTGATTAAAACAACACTGAAAACAAAAATTTCATATAGTCACATGCTTCAAATTTATGTGACGTAATTCACATTAATTAAAATAGATTAAATAAATGAGTAATCAGAATGAATAAATATTTTGCTGAATTTCTAGGTACGTTTTGGCTAGTCTTTGGTGGTTGTGGTAGCGCAGTATTAGCCGCAGCTTTCCCTGAACTTGGTATTGGCTTTGCAGGTGTAGCCCTTGCCTTTGGTTTAACCGTACTCACAGGTGCTTATGCTCTAGGGCATATCTCAGGTGGACATTTTAACCCCGCGGTAAGTGTTGGCCTTTGGGTCGGCGGCCGCTTCGATGTTAAAGATCTCATTCCCTATATTGTTGCTCAAGTGGTCGGTGCGACTGCTGCTGCATTTGTTCTCTACATTATTGCTCAAGGCCAAGCGGGCTTTAGCGGTGTTGGTGGTTTTGCTTCAAATGGTTTCGGTGATTTATCACCAAACAAGTTTGGCTTAGGTTCTGCTTTCATTATTGAAGTGGTACTTACAGCTTTCTTCTTAATCATTATTTTAGGCGCAACTGACCGCCGCGCACCTGCCGGCTTCGCCCCTATTGCGATTGGTTTAGGCTTAACGCTCATTCACTTAATCAGTATTCCAGTCACGAACACTTCTGTGAACCCTGCACGTAGTACAGGTGTCGCGTTCTTTGCTGAAACTGCTGCTTTAAGTCAGTTGTGGTTGTTCTGGGTGGCGCCGATTTTGGGTGCTGTGATTGGTGCGCTTATTTATAAGGTGGTTGCTGGGGATAAGGATTAACACGATGAAGCTCTACTTCGTAAAATCGAAAGTAATCAGCTAATTCTCATTACTTTTGTTTCGGCAAAAGTAACCAAAACCATTGCCATTCACAAAACCTGTTCTCTGGGATCATTTATCTGATCCCACACAGTAACAATCCTGATCTTAAAATGGGCAGGTTGTGAATGGCTTTATCACGAATCAGATTTCACGCATTATTCAATAACCATAGAACTTTGACCAGATCAAACTCTATTAATGAATCATCTATAAAAACGGATTATTAATTTCTTGTTCAGCTGGACGTTCAATTTTCTCAGGCAATTCTTCTTTTTCCAAAGCCGCAACTACATCGTTTAAAAAGCTCTGTAAAGCCTTCGCTTGTTCTAACCCGACCTTGTCTTTAGTGATTTGTAAGTTGCCATAAATGCTGACGCAATCGACATCATTTTCTAATGTTAAATCTTCAATTGATGAAGACTCTGTACCCTTTTCAAATGGCTTAAACATAGGTGTTATCTCGTTGTTATATCTTCACAGTGTAATACGACCAATTTAAAAAAAATCAATCAAAATTAAAAGTGCCGATAAAATTAAAAAGGCTCCCATCAGGATATTAAAATATTTCAAACGGTTGCCTTGGTTAAGTACCACCGAAAATTTATCGCCACATAGCCCCCAAAAGAACAAACACGCATAGCAAGTGAAAAAATAAATAATGATAAAGATGGGTAAAGACTGCGGATTTTCAATGCTTGTAAACATGGTAATACCAGACACACAAGCCAACCATGCTTTCGGATTGAGCCACTGTAACAAGAAACCATCTTTAAAATTGGGAATAATCATCTGTTCTACAGGAGCACTTGAAATAGAAATGTTGGTAGCCGAGAGAATAATTTTTATACCGATATAACAAACAAATAACGTTCCACAAATCGCAAGAATTTTTAATACAACAGGAAACTGAGTTAATAAACTCTGAAGCCCAAATGCCATAAAAATCAAAAGTAAGGTAAAACCAATCGTGGCGCCTGAAATATAGGGAAGCGATCTTTTTAAACCATGATTTAAACTGGTCGATAAAATTACGGTATTTACGGGACCGGGGGTAATAGACATTGCAAATGAAAAAAGAAACATCGAGGCAAACATTGTTATTGTCCTTATTAAAATAGAATCCATAGACAGATCTGTCTATGGATTCTATTTTAAATAATTACGGTGTTGCAATAACAATCAAAAAAACTGCTTATTTCATTATTTGCAAGAAATAGTTCACCAATGCTTCAACCAGTTGCTTCACAATGGCTTGGCGTGTTTCTTCATCAATGCTTGGAACTTTTGCTTCCATCGCTTCTGAAGAGCCACTTTTTTGCTTTTTAAACTGGTCTTGTAACACGTTAATTTGATCAGCATTTAAGTCCTGCTCACATTGGCTTTCCCCATCCCAATGTAAATAGTCTAGCTTCTGATTTGGCTTAACCGAGGCTGCCGTTAAAGGTAGACGATAGACATTACGCTTTTGCTGCTCAGTTAACTGTGGAAACAGGTTAACACCTAAGCGTTCCTCAAGGTAACAAACACTCACCACTTTCACTTGCAGAGAGTTATTGTTAGGTGCGTAGTAAGCCCCAATAGCGCCAGTTTTTGGCATATACACCGCTTTATAAATTGCGGTTGGAACGATTACACCTTTCCCAATAGTTTTAAGGCGTTTGCCCTCAAAAACAGGGCCAGTAACAACATATACATCTTGTTTTTGCTTGGTCGCAATGGCGCGTGTGGCTTCTTCGAGTTTACGCCAAACTTCCTGATTATTTTTAGGGGCTTGCGGCACCATATTGCTTAACGAGAAGCTATCAGACTGTGAGTTTTTATTTGGCATATCGCCATTCGGTGCCATATGACCACGGTCATAACCTGAACCACGATAGTCACTTAACAGTGCCCGATGCTTTTGATCAACACGAGTTTCTTCATGAAAGTTATCTTCACGCTTAATTTTGACACTCAAACGTTCTGCATTTAAATGCTCAGCCGACCATAACGGCGTTTTAGAGATTCCTGAATACAAAACGTTAAAGCCATTAAAGCACAGCGGATAACTGTCTTTTTTTAAGCTTTCTTTATTTAAAGCAGGAGGAACTTCACGATAGAACTGATTTAAACAAGTCGAGTTAGTACTTAAAGGCGAAAACCACTGCGAAATCTTTTCACTACCAAAAGCAATTGCAAAACTTCCCGCAGCAATACAAGCAAGAATAATCTTGCCAAAATGCTCACTTAGAGAAAAAGAGTTTGTACCTTTACTACGTTTTTTACTTGCCATGTTTCTATCAATACCACTGTCCACACGCAGCTTAACAACCCTGCTTTTTTAAGTATATCTCTTATCTTTCAAATGGTTAAAACATGGTCATCTTTTTTGTAACTCCACTCCCCATTACGTAACAATCTGTTGGAATTATGAGAGGCTTTGGCTATTGAATTACGTCAATTGCGTATCTTTCGTTGAAAAACACTGATTGCTTATGACATGGTTAGCTCCACAAATTTGGATAAAAATATAATCGGAGTCCACTTAATGATCCATTCAAAGATTATTGGTATTGGCGTAATCACAGGATTGTGTAGTATGGCAGCTTTGGCTGAACCAGCAGTCCAGCCAGGAGATACTTTAGAAAGTTTGTCTAAAGTAAAAGTTACTACAACGGTAAATGGCCAACCTGGTTCTATTAGCGATTTAGTCAATAGCGGACAAGTACAACAAGTTTCTGCTGCACCGACAAATGCTGCTCCTACAGGCGCTCCTATTCCGGCAGACGTTCCACCAGCACCTCCAGCAGGCGGTGAAATGGCACCTCCGGCTGCACCAACTGATACAATACCACCTGCACCAGACCAAGCGTCTCCAGCGCCACAAGATCCGAATGCTGCACCATCTGCGGCAGATTCAAGTCAGTCGGCAGACCCGATGGCAAAAGATGGTGCTTTGCCAGCAGATGCACCTGTTCAAGCTCAATAATTTGAGCCATAAAAAAACCAAGACATTTGTCTTGGTTTTTTTATACATCAATATTTTATATCTCGATTTGACTACCTAACTCAACCACACGGTTGGTTGGAATTTGATAGAAATCACTCACCGGACTGGTATTACGCTGCATAGAGATAAACAGTTTCTCTCTCCATGGAGACATACCGTCGCCCACCGAATGAACAATACGATCGCGGGAAATAAAGAAGCTAATATGCATTAAGTCATATTCAAGACCTAACTGCTCGTAAGCTTGCATGAGTGCTTTTGGTACATTCATTTCATCTTTAAAGCCGTAGAAAATCTTAATACGGAAGAAATGTTCAGCTAAAGTTTCTGTTGAAATACGATCTTCTGGTTCAACAAAAGGTACATCTTCAATCACTACAGTAACCAAGATATTGCGCTGATGCAGCACTTTATTGTGCTTGATGTTATGCAGCATGGCATGTGGTACAACGTTCGGTGTACCTGTCATAAAGACGGCATCACCCGGAACCCAGTGCACGCTATTACCAATACTTTTCACAAACAAATCGAGTGATAACGTATCGTGTTCGAGCTTGGCAAAAGTGAGCTCACGACCACGTTTCCATGTCATTAAGATAGTCACTGCAATCGCACCAATCAGTAATGGCACCCAACCGCCCGACAAGATTTTAAGTGAAGTTGCACCCACCAATACCGACTCTAAAACAAAGAATGGAATAATGAGGAGTAGCACTTTTGGCATGCTCCACTTCCAAGCTGAATAGATGAACACAGCAACCAAAATCGTGTCACATAGCATCGTCAAGGTTACAGCGAGACCATAAGCACTTGCCAAGTTTGAGCTGGTTTTGAAAATCAAAATTAAGATAATAATTGCGATTAAAAGCAACCAGTTTAAGAAAGGAACATAAATCTGGCCTTCTTCAGACTCAGAGGTATGTTTAATACTTAAACGCGGTAAATAACCCAATTGAATCGCTTGACGTGCAAGTGAAAACACCCCAGAAATTACGGCTTGAGAGGCAATTACGGTTGCCATGGTCGCCATAATAATCATTGGGTAAAGTGCCCACTGTGGCACCAATAAATAGAACGGGTTTTGAATCGCCGCTGGGTCTCTGAGCAACAATGCACCCTGTCCTGCGTAGTTTAAAACCAAACACGGCAACACCACAAAGAACCATGCTAGACGAATCGGAATTGGTCCGAAATGTCCCATATCGGCATAAAGCGCTTCACCACCAGTAACTGTTAACACCACAGCACCCATCACGAAAAAGGTCATTAGGGGTTGGTGGTAGATAAACTGAATCGCCCAATGCGGACTAAACATGCCTAACACCACAGGGGTTTGAATGACGCTGTGAAGACCTAATAATCCTAAAGATAAGAACCACACCATCGTAATCGGGCCAAAAAACTTACCGACAAAGGCCGTACCGTGTTTTTGTACCAAAAACAACGCGATGATAATGGTAATCGCAATTGGCATGATGAACGGGTCAAACACATCGGTTGCAATAGACAAACCTTCGACTGCCGAGAGTACCGAAATGGCTGGGGTAATAATACCGTCACCAAAAAACAGCGATGCACCAATAAAGCCAATGGCAATCATGTAGATTTTTTTGTTATCGGCAATTTTGGCTTTACGTAAGTTCAATGCGAGTAAGGCCATAATTCCGCCTTCGCCATTGTTGTCTGCACGCATGACGATGGCGACATACTTAATACTGATGATCAGCATTAAGCACCAAAAAATAATGGATAAAATTCCTAATACGTTTTCAGGCTTAATTCCCAACCCATGCGCTGCATGGAAGGACTCTTTTAAGGCGTAGAGTGGACTTGTTCCAATATCTCCAAAGACCACCCCAAGAGCTGCCAAAGCCGTGGCAGGCAAGGTTGCTTTTTTGGCCGTATTTTGCATTGTGTAATTAAACCAACATGATTTTTATCGCAATCTTATCACCTCTATTATTTTTTTTCTGTAAAGCTCATCTTAAATCTTGGCAGAACAAGATTTTTTAGTTACTATCGCACGCCTTGGTGAGGTGTCCGAGTGGCTTAAGGAGCACGCCTGGAAAGTGTGTATACGTTTGCGCGTATCGAGGGTTCGAATCCCTCTCTCACCGCCAGAATTGAAATTTAAAGAGGCTTAAATCTAATGGGTTTAAGCTTTTTTATTAGCCAAAATATTAAAAAACAGTCAGAAAAGCCGATAATTTTCTCACCTTATTTAAGCCCCAGATTAAATTAAATATTTCAACTCAATGAAAAATCTCACTTCTTTAGCTAAGAAAGCAATTCACTCCCATAACAATTTAAATTTACCCTTTTCAATTTATTCAGCTTATAAAGAACAAAAAATTAGAAATGTTCCAATTACGAAACCGTTATTCATCGCTATTTTAAGTGGCATTAAAGAGTTAGGGAAAACTGAAAACATTGTATGTGGAACTGGTTCTTTTATATTTTTATCAAATAGTGCCAGCATTGATATGCGCAATATTCCAAATCAAGAAGAATATTTTGCGCTCCTCATCGAGTTCGACTTTGATGACTTTAAAGACCTCCCTACCTCTTCAGGAACTCCTAAAAAGTTTGTACAAGGCCAACTCAACTCCTTACTCGAAAATGCACTTTCTCAATTTATAGATTTTTCTCTCATTGCCCCGTCTTCTGTTTTTAAATTTAGAAGAAGAGAACTTTTAGAGCTTATTTATCATTCTGGTTATACCGATATCTCTAGCCTAAATATGACTACAAGCTTGAGTGAAAAAGTTCAGGCATTAATTTCTGATCATTTATCTACAGAACTCACAGCTGAATTTATTGCTTCCCAACTTTTCATGAGTTCATCGACGTTAAGAAGAAAGCTAAAAAGTGAGGGAAACCGTATTCAAGACATTCGTAATAGAGTAAGACTGGGGCATGGATTGCACTTAATTCAAACCACCAATAACAGCATTGGAAATATTGCATTTGAGTGTGGCTATCAATCTCAATCTAGATTTACTGAACAGTTTAAAAATTTGTTTGGGATCACCCCTCGTGAACTACGCAAAACCAAAATGCTTACTTGAGGCGAAATTATGGCAAATCTGCGTATAAAAAAATTTAAGAAGAAAACTTAAGATCTTTTGCACACTAAAATAGGGTCTTAAGAAAGCAGATGAAAAAAGTAGCGGTGATTTTATCGGGTTGTGGTTATTTAGATGGTTCTGAAATTAGAGAATCTGTTTTAACCCTCTTAGCTTTAGACACAGCAAATATTGAATATCAAATTTTTGCACCCGATGAGCCTTTGTTTCATGTCATCGACCATGTGAGTGGAGAAATAAGCGAAGGTGAAAGCAGAAATATTTTACAAGAAGCAGGACGAATTGCCCGAGGTAAAATTTTCACACTCGATAAACTTGATGAAAATGAATTTGATGGACTTATTATTCCCGGTGGGTTTGGCGTCGCAAAAAATTTATCAACTTTTGCCTTTAAAGGAGCAGAAGCAAGCGTACATTCTACAGTCACCTCAATTCTAAAAGCGTTTCATCAAAGTAAGAAACCAATCGGGGCAATTTGCATCTCCCCTGCACTATTGGCACTGACTTTTGGAGACTTACACCCAAATATCACTTTAGGCTCTGACACCAACATTGCTAAGGAAATTGAAAAAACTGGTGCGATTCATCATGTCTGCCAAACTTCAGAGATCGCGGTAGATAACCAGAATTTATTTGTTACTACGCCTGCCTATATGGATGACCAAGCTGGTTTAAAGGATATCTTTTTAGGAATTACAAGTTTAATTACTGCCATGACAATTTTGGCAAATTAAAATGTTTTATGAGGGATAGAGATTACTATCCCCCTATTTGATTGTCTTCATTCATTGTTCCTAGGTAATCCGCACTAGTGATGGGCCTTTACAGTGACAGAGAAAACTAGCTGAGGTACTTTCCCCTTTCAATTCTAAAGACTATTGGTCTTTGTTTTATTAATGTTATAGCTTAAAAGTTAGTAATAATATGTGAATGTTACAGTATTAAAATAATTATAATATGTGACTGCTGAATTAATTTGAGATGGATTTAATACTTAATATGTTTTGAGTATTTTACTCTATGTCAAATTGCTAAAAGCAACATTACTATCTTGTGCTATTAAAAAACCAACTACTAATTTCTACTTTATAAAAAAGGTGCCATTATGGGTTATCTGCGTAAAAAAAGTTTCATGTTCTTTCTTGATGCTGACGCTCCAGCAACAAATAAAACGTTAAGCAAAAATGAAATTGAAGAGATTGAGTTAAAACATAACGAAAATAAGACGCAAAGGATTGAAAATCTGATCAAATCCTATGCACAACAGCTTGGGCAGACAAATGAAGACCGGCTTCGAGAAGTGGCGAATATAGTGAAGGAGTTAGACAATAATACAAACGTACTCCATGAGTACATTCGTGAAACCTTCCGTTCAACAAATGAAATGCCCTGGCGTACATTCTGTCATGAAATTCACAAAATTGCGCACTCGCAAGCCGAGTTACCAGATAACAGCTATAAACCTAGCCGCTCTAGTGGAGATACTGTCCGTTTCAGACAAGATGGATATCTGGGTGTCGACGTTGCACCGGCAGGTACCAGTTATGATTCAAAGAAGGGTGAATATTATGATAACGGTGAAAGAAGTGCTTCTCTGTGGGTAACCGTCGATGAAGGGTGGGAAAAAGACGGTAACTGGGGAGGTTATCTTCGAATCACATGTGCCACGCACAAAAATAAATACATAGATTCCAAGGATGGATGGGTATTACCTGTCTCTTCGAAGGCTGATAAGGTTACATTTTACGATATGGGTAACTACTACGAAATCTGGCAGAAAGATCGTGATTCGGGGCGCCCACTGACAGTAGAAGGCAATACCTTACGATTCGGAGACAGAGCCAATCCAGGGAAGTGGAATATTCAGGATGCAACTTGGGACTAATTAACCTGAACATCTGATTTAACTCACATGCGACCCGGTGACATTAGTATCGCCGGGTTTTTCTGGATAAATGAGTCCACTATCCCAATATGTTTAAGCCTCTATCCCTTATCCCTCTTTATTATGTTCTTTGTATGGATCTAATCAACGATAAGTAACTTCGCACCATTCAGGCTAAAAGACTGATGTGGTTCTGAATTATCCCCTACCTGATAACTCATTCCCGAAGTTAAAATAAATGTTCGCCCATCCTTCAATCTACTTTCTAGCTCGCCTTCTAGGCAAAATAATATGTGACCTTTTTCACACCAATGGTCTGCCAAGTAGTTTGCTGAGTACTCGACATGTCTCACTCTAATTTTATTTTTTTCTTCACCAAAAAAATTGAGTTTTCCAATAAGCTTTTCCAGTTTCACCGCTATATTCAGTGACTTCAATTTCTGCCCAATTTGTAATTTGAAATGGAAAAGGCGCGATATTCATAATTTTTCCAAAGACGTATTATTGTATTTTCAACTTATAGACAAATTTGATTTTTGCAAATGATTTAAAAATATTATTTCTCAAGCCCCACTGCCCAGCTCAGTAACGAGCCAATTAGATTTTGGATCCTTTTTTACAACAGTTACAAACACAATATAGGTTCCAGCAGGGTTACCAGCAAGATCCGCATGTACTGTTTTTATCTTTATGACGAGTAAAATCATTTTATAAAATTGTTGATAATAATCAGGTCTATTTTTTGCTGATTCGTAACGAACTTTTAGCACTTCTAGAACTTTTGAATCTTTATAAATTTGGGGTATTTCAGCATTTCGAATATTTAAGTTCTCGCCTAACCAAACATATTTATATGCTGTAGCTGCGTCTCCATTAGAAAGTGAATTAAAAAAGGAAATAGCAGCTCGACTTGCTTGTTCTTTTTCAACGTTAGCGTTTTTCTCGTATGATTTAAAGGCTGCAAACAAACATAATCCAGCAAGAAGTAGTCCGATAGTTATAAAAATTCTAGACTTTGGCATTTGGCTTCCTTTCTAATTTTTTAAAATGTCATGTTAAAAAATAGTCAGATCAAAATTAAGTTATAGAAAGACCCAAATCGTTTTGATTTAGGCCTTTTTTATTTGAAATAAAATTTAGACTTCTCTAAACCACCTTAATCTAAAATGAACATTTCTAATGACTCTACATAAGGCAAAATAAGATATTCATGCTTAGATAAATGCTGTTCTAATTGGGTATGAGTCGATTGATTGAATTGATAAAATTCACTCAATTCTTTAAACAATTGAGTAGTTTTATTTGCATCGAATTTTGGCGTTTTAATGAAGAATAATAAGCTTGCACCTAAACCAACATACTCTAAGCCATAGTTCTGATCTAAATGCTGAATTAAGCTAAAAGACTCAAACGGATTTAAATCACAAGTAAAATATCCATTGAGGCATGCTGCAAATTTTCGAGTTTCACTTTCACTGTTTACTAACTTTACTTGAATAACTTCATCTAAAATTTTTTCGGGTTCAGCATTGATCTGTAGCAGAGTCGCTTGGTCTTCATCACAATACTCAAGTTTTTTAGGTAAGTTATTAAAGTCTATATAATTTTCTGGCTTTAATAATTGTTCAATATGATGTTGAAGTTCTAAAGGTCGAGTATTATCCCAACTTGCTTCACTGTCATCGTCAACGAGTTCTGAAGTATCGAAGTAAAGCCCATCTCCCATTGAAGCATGCATGGAAGTGTATTGGCATTGTCCAATATCTTCTAAAAGTAATAATACTTTTTTAGGTAAATGCTTCTGCTTAATTTCTGAATATAGGTTAACAACATCCTTCCATGAGTTTACTTTACTCATTGTTGCGTAGCATATTAATTCATGAGCATCATCAGTTATAAGGGAATTTTCTTTTTCTTTAATACGAAGAATAGTCATAAGTTTTTAAATTAGATCTATATTTAGCCAATATTTATATCATAAATAAATCGTATATTTAACTTAAAAACCCTAACCCAAATCTTTAAAAAATATTCAATATTAAAGACCCAAACTCTCACGTTCAGGCCTCCCTCTTTTTAAACTTACTCAGACAACGCTAACAACTTCTGAACATACTGAATCGCATTATTGTCTATGTCTTGGTGAGTCGGAACATCATCGTCTTCTGAAGGGTTTGTGTCTAAACCATAAAATGCATGAAGCGGTTGATAGACTGCCCCAACATATAAAGCTGTTAGTTCAAATGGTGTAAAAATCTTCTCTAAAGAAATTTGATAATCACCATTTTCTGAATAAACTTGTTCTTGCCCACCAGCAGATAAAGCCAGCATAAACTTTTTATTTTTGAGCTTGTCGCCTGTTGAGCCGTAAGCCCATCCATACGCCAAAACTTCATCTAACCATTGTTTTAATAGCGGTGGGCAGTTAAACCAATACACAGGAAATTGAAAGACTAAATTTTCATGTTCTTCGACAAGTGCTTGCTCTTTGGCAACATCAATCACCCCGTCTGGATAAGCTTGATAAATTTGGTGAACCGTAAATTGATCGGGATGCTTTTCTAGTTCCTCAATCCATCTTTTATTTACAACAGACTGGTCTATGTGGGGATGAGTAACAATGACTAATGTCTTTTTCATTATGAAAACACTCTTATCGAAAAGTAGATAAATCGATTATAGAAGTGTGCTTTCCTAAATATAAGTACGGTAATTTATGTTATATACTATACTAAAAGATAGTATGGATTTTAAAAATGGACGACTGCATTCCAACTTATACGCCATTAGAAGACACGGGTTTTGGCTACACCCTTTCTTTGATTAACGGCAAATATAAGATGATTATTATGTATTGGCTTTATGGAAAAACCGTCATGCGTTTTAACGAGCTACAACGCTGCATTGGCAATATTTCGTTTAGAACACTTAGCAATACACTCAAAGAATTAGAAAGAGATGGACTGATTCATCGTAAGGAATATCCTCAAATTCCACCAAAAGTTGAGTACCGTCTTTCAGAAAGAGGACAGTCTTTGATTCCTTTGTTAGATATGATGTGTGCTTGGGGCGAGCACAATAAGCCGTCTTAGTTTTATAGACTTGAAGTGATACTAAATATGAGAAATGAATTAAGAGAAATTTTTATTAAGGGATGCGACGATAAAATTGAAAAGAAGGGAGACAATGTCGGTCTATCTTTTTATGCTTTTTTTAAAAATAAGAATGATAACCCTGAGCTACTTATGGAAGCAGCGCATTGGTGGATTATGGAGCATAAGCTAGATCACTTTGAGAAGGCAGTTAAGATTAAAGAGTTAGTCTTAAGTAAGCAGTAAAATTAGAGTTATTCGAAAAGGCTTAAATTTAAGCCTTTTCATTATTTTAAAATTAGAAATTAATTATTTAACATATGGCCAAACATCAGGATCTGTATATTCCTCATCAATATGATAGCCTTCAGCCTTAGCTTTTATCTCTTCCTTTTCCCTATATTTTTTATTTTCAATTAATCTCTTTTTAAACGCTTGCTCGAATTCACTAGGTGTCATTTTATCAGAGTCAGGAATTGAGTCTCTTTCATTGTATCGGACACTCTGAAAGCTAAATCTAAGCATATATTGTTCTTCATTCCGCTCATTCTTAGCTGTTCTTTTTAAACTGATATCTAAAATAACCCCATTAGCATATAACCTATAACCCAATGATTTTGTAGGGCTATTGTTTATTATATTTTTCCACTCTTCAAAACTAAAAATATAACTTGGGTCAATGACATCACGACTTTTCGATAGATGTTTAATATTATCTTCTTTAGCTATACGCGGAGCATCTGTGAAGAAATAGTTTTTCCAGCCAGCCTGATTAATACGTTTCATTAAAGCTACATAGCTTTGATAAACCTGCTCTGGGGTAGCAAATTCTTCTTTTGTGAGGCCAGCATCAATATCTAAAACTTGGATCCCTTCATTTTTATCATATTGAGTTCCTAATACAGAGAAAACATGCTCAATCGATAAACTGTTAGGACCATTATCTATAGTTAATTTTCCTAAG
This sequence comes from Acinetobacter sp. V102_4, assembly GCF_031799005.1. Taxonomy (NCBI): domain Bacteria; kingdom Pseudomonadati; phylum Pseudomonadota; class Gammaproteobacteria; order Moraxellales; family Moraxellaceae; genus Acinetobacter; species Acinetobacter sp. V102_4. The sequence goes on from NZ_JAVQNR010000032.1 coordinate 25,711, forward strand.
TTAGGAGGAGAAAATTGAAGTTCTCTAAAGCTAACGCCAGCTGGATGATTATCGACATTGCCATCACTATATTTTGAAAAATCTTGAATACCTTGTTCACCCATATGCAAAGTGTAGGCTTGCTGATTCAGACTCAAATTCTCATTATGCTTTGCAGTTGGCTGACAAGCGGCAAGTAGTAATCCAAAAATAAAAATTAAGAAATATTGTCTAAATTTTACCGTCATTACTAACTTCTCTACTTTGCTATTTCCCGACTCTGCGATAATTTTTAATCTTGGACAATAAAGCTATATGTCTTGTCAATTTCAGCACCACCACCTGCATAGAAATCAGCTCTTATATGGATTCTATATTCTCCTTTGTGCTTAGGAGTGCCTTTGATTTGTATAACATTGTAGCCATCTGAATCATTAACAGGTTTAACTGTCACACCTAAGGCTTCTGGAATATTTGTTTCTAATTCAGCATATTTATCAATAACTTTTCCACCAGAGATCTTAATAATTTGTTGATATTCTTGATTAATATGGGCAACTGGCAAGTCCTCTGGAGTAATCTTATATTTTTTACCGCAACCTGTAATTATGAGAATAATGGAGAAAATAAATATTAATTTATGCTTCATTAGAACCTTTACTTATCGGGGAATAAGACTAAAAATATTTTGCATCTATTTTAAAATACATTAGAAATTTCATATTTCTAATGCTAAATCTTTCGAATATTTGAACAGCTGTTCCAAAGTGACCGTTGCCCCTCCACACACGATAACTAAAACATTATCAGTAGGAGAAAAGGATAATTTTTTATTGTACAAAGTGGATAAAGTCGCACCGCAAGCTGGCTCAACTAATGTTCTATGATCATCTAAAAAATTAAAACAAGCTGCTAGAGCTTCTTCATCAGAAACAGTCAAACTAATAACCTGTTCAGCCTGCGAAACTCTAAAAGCATTTTCACATACTTGTTTAGCAGCGAGTGTTGTGGCAATTCCAGTTACTTCATCCAACTTCGCATGCTGACCAGTCTTTATAGAAGTATTTAGAGAAGCTGTTCCCTCTGTTTCTACAGCATAGATAGGAATATTAAGTAAATTTTTTATTAAACCTTGGCTAATTCCTGAGAGTAAACTTCCACCGCCAACAGATAAAATGACAGCATCTGGTCTCACCCCATCTGAAATTACTTCATCAATAATATGAGCAACACCGTCCCATAAATATTGGTCATCAAAAGGATGAATGTATACAGCTTCCGAATTAACATAAGTTAGAGCAAGATCATTAGCTTCAACCCAAGATTTCCCATAAACAATAACCTCTGCATTTTCTTGCTGCATCAGATTTATGGCTTGTGATGAAGTTGTCTCAGGAACAACAACAGTTACAGGAATACTTAATTTATTTCCCATGTAAGCAGCTGAAATCCCAGCATTCCCCCCAGAAGAACTAATAAATTTTTTTGCACCTCTTTTTGCATATTGCTGACAAGCATTACCAATACTTCTTTGCTTAAAAGAACCAGTTGGCTGTGAAGATTCCATTTTTAGCCATACATTACAATTATTTAGTTCACTTAATTTATTTGATTTAATACAAGGAATTTTTGTGTTCATATTTAATAAATTTTATTGAAAAATAGAGATTAACTTCCTTTTTTTACCACTTATTTTATTCATTAGCAAAAATAGTTGAGTAATTATATTATTATTCATTTTGTGATCAAAAATAGATTTTCAACCATTATTCATCAAAAAAAACCATTCCTTCATAAGGATTTTTTTTTACAGCTCTCCAAACGACTAGATAGATTACCTACATGTACCTCTAATTTATGACCATCAGGATCTAAAAAGTATATAGATTCTCCTTCACTTTGATTATTTTTCCACTCACGTATATTCAGCAATTTAATTTGCTGGCGGAATTCATCTATATGCTCTTCACTAATACTAAAACAGTAATGTGTATAGTCTGAACTTATACTAACCTCATCAAGTGATAGACAAAGCCATAACTCTCCAAGGCTCAAATAAGCGCCTTTATTCCACTTGGCTCTGGGAGTAAAACCTAGAACATCTTTATAAAAACTAAAACTACGATCAACATTCTCTACGGAAATAGTTAGATGATTCAATCCACTTAATTTCATAGATGTTTTTCTCTTTTTAAAAGGATTTTATTTATATTAAAAAATTATTGATTTCACATAAGTCTATAATTTTTATTAAAGATAAAGAAATATGAAATTCTTAGTAAGAATATAATTTTTAATATAAAAGCCCAACTCTCGTCAGGCCTCTCTCCATCAAACCCGACTTAAAAAATAGTCGAGTAATGCATCCCTTTCATCGGTGTTATTGGTTCCCAAAAGCTGAACCATTGCGCCATCAATCACAAATAAAAACATGTGCGCATCTTCAACTGTAGCAGTTGCTTTTACAGTTAAAAGGAGTTTATGAATTTCTTTAATGAACCATTTTCGGTAGTCAATAACGAGTTTATAAGCTGCTGGATAGATCTTTTCAATTTCAAAAATCGCTTTAAATGGCAACCGATAAAAGCCATCTAAGTTTGCATGTAAAAGGTAAATTTTCTTGAGTTTATCGAATGCCATGAGTTCGCGGTACGAATGAATAATAGAAAACACCTCATGTTTTAATGCATCTATTTGAAAAGTTAAGCTCATCTGAATGAGCCTTTCTTTGGAGTGAAAATAGTTATAAAAAGTGGCTTTAGGGATTTTGGCTTCCTCAATAATCCGATCTATCCCGATGTAAAACCCATTTTGATTAAATAAATCTTTTGCTGCGTGGAGCACGCTTAATGCTCTAAATGATGCTTCTAAATTTGGCATTTCTATACCGTTTAAAATAATTTTTTGTTATGTGTGAAAGAGATAAAAATGCCGTCACTCTTAAATTGAGCGCTAAAAACAGGCATGCAAAAGCCGCACAAAAATGGTGTGCTCGCCTATCTCTGGTTTTATTGTTGCTATGATTTTTTAGTCGTAATGACCTATGGCTTAAAACCTAGAGTCGGTTAAACCTTTTTAAAGACCAGTGCGATATAGACGTAAAGATTTTGGCAAAGGTTGCCAATGAGAGAGATGAAATAGTACGCATATGACGGATTCCTGTACAAATAAGGATTCTGCCTATCTCTGCTAAAAGATGGTGGCAGAACGAAAGGGGGTTAGCAGACTGGGTACAGAACCAGCACACCCGAAGGTGTCCCCCCTCCGCCCTACCATAACGTAACGTCAGGGAGACGAGTGGAATACAAGCAGATTCCATCCTCAGAAGGATTAAATCTGATGCACTGTACCGCGGTCTGCTAAAACCGGCTGGCAATGTAGGCCAGCAGGCAAAGGATAATCCGCGCATTTTTGAGTGTCAATGTAAGGTTGAATAGAAATTGGTTAAATAATTATTGTTGTTTATTCAATTAGATATTTAAGCTAAACAGTCATTCAACTTAAATTTAAAAATATCATGATAATAGTAAAAATGTAGGATAGTGAATTATGATTGAGTTCATCATTTGAATAGGTAATTAATAATGATAATAAAGGGACCTCCCACCAGTTTAGAAGAATATAAAATTATCTTTCAATGGCTTGATGAACGGTTTTATTATTCTATTGGGGCTATGGCCTTTCTTGATCAAACGCAGGTTATCGATGCCGAATGGCAACTCTTACGGTTGTATGACCCACATAACGCCGAGCAACTGCTAGGAGTCGCGGTCATTCTTGCTGGAGGCACCTGTTTCTGGGTTCCATCAAAGACATCTTCATCTGGATCATTGCTCTGCACTTCAATTTTGCAGCTTCAACCGCGTCGGATTGCAACGACCGCAATCGGGCGTGATTTATTACATGCCCAGATCAAACAAAAAGGACGTATTTTACGAGAGTATGATCAATGGATCATGGTTTGCTCACGCCAATTTTCTCAAGCTCAAGGCCGCTTGGCTGAACTCTCGGACATTGCCCGTCTTAACGAATATCAACATCAATACAATGATGAGCGCTCAGTGAATGAAACACCTGATTGGGAATCTCTAATTCAACAAGAAAAAATTATTGTGCTTGAAGCAGACGAACAAATCGTTTCGATTGTGCGTTTAGGCATAGAAACCGATCGTCTGGTTTCTATTGGCGGCACATATACCTTCCCTGCTTATCGCCGAAAAGGTTTTGCCGAACGCGTCTTAAAATTTGCAGTTAATCGGATTGTTGCAACTGGACATATTGCTCACTTAATTGTCGACGTTGATAACACCCCAGCGGTTACACTGTATCGGCAAATGGGCTTCGAATGCGTAGAGTCTTCTTACATTGCTTACCCAGAGTATTTATAAAAAATCATTCATTTTCAAAACTGCTTAAATGAACCAATTGATCGCGCCATAAATAAAAGCTACAGTAAATAAAGTTTGAATTTTATAACTTTAAATAAATTAATAATGCATGCAGGCAAAGACATGGAAACCATACATGATTTTTATCGCCGCTTTTCTTTAACCAGAGATAGCGATTACTCGGTTCCATCGACTTCGTTTGGACATTTTAATGTGTTCCAACGCGATGCCTGCTCGTTTCTCACGCCTTATAGCCGCCGCGATTATTATAAAATTTCACTGGTTTTAGGCACAGGCGAACTTCACTACGCCAACCGCTGGATTCGGGTAGACCGCCCTGCTTTGCTGTTTTCAAACCCGATGGTTCCCTACGCTTGGGAAATTAATTCGCCCGAACAGGCAGGCTGGTTTTGTCTATTTACCGAAGAATTTGTAAACCAAGAATCAAGACAAAGCTTTTTAAAAGACTCACCGCTGTTTAAAGTCGACGGCGACCCGTTGTATTTTTTAAACGACCAACAGGTTGATGAAATTTCATTTATTTTCAAAAAGATGATGACTGAAATAAATTCAGATTATATTCACAAATACAATGTTTTAAGAAACTATTTGCACCTGATTGTGCACGAAGCTATGAAAATGCAACCGACCCAACAGTTTGAAAAACATAGCAATGCTGCGGTTCGGATTTGCCATTTGTTCTTTGAATTATTAGAGCGCCAGTTCCCAATCGACTCGCCACATTTTCAGCTTAAACTCAAAACGGCAAATGACTATGCCTATGGTCTGTCAGTGCATGTGAACCATTTAAACCGAGCTGTAAAAGAAGCCACAGGTAAAACCACCTCTGAACATATTAGCTCGCGTATTACGCAAGAAGCCAAAGCGCTGTTACAACACACCAGTTGGAATATTTCTGAAATTGCCTATAGCTTAGGCTTTGAATATTCAGCGTATTTCACCAACTTCTTTAAGAAAAATACGGGTTTTTCACCTAAAAAGTTTCGCGAAGACTGTGTGGCCTAAAAACAGATTGTTTGAATTTTATAATTATTGGTTTGAATGTTATACGTCAGTTTGAGCCAAAGCATTTTATAGTTTTTCTACTCAAGTGATTTTGCAAAAAAGAGTATGAAAAATGAAATATAGAACTTTAGGACAAACAGGCGAAAAAGTATCAGCACTTGGTTTAGGTTGCATGGGAATGAGCTTTGCCTATGGTGCCTCAGACGACACACAAAGCATTGCAACCCTAGAAAAAGCCTTAGACCTCGGCATTAACTTTTGGGACACCGCCGACATGTACGGCAACGGCGCAAACGAAGTTTTGCTCTCAAAAGTTTTAGAGAAACACCGCGACAAAGTATTCTTGGCGACCAAATTTGGCTTCCGCTACAAAGAAGATAACCTCAACCCACAAAACTCTTTAGAGTCTTATATCGACGGTTCTCCAGAGTGGATTAAAGTTGCGGTCGAAAACAGTTTAAAACGCTTAAATACAGACGTAATTGATTTGTATTATGCACACCGCATTGACCCGAATATTCCAGTTGAAGACACGATTGGCGCCATGGCTGACTTGGTCCAACAAGGTAAAGTTCGCTATTTAGGACTCAGTGAAGCGTCGGCTGAAACCATTCGTAAAGCACATGCGATTCACCCGATTGCAGCGGTTCAACATGAATATTCGCTACTTACCCGTGAGTTTGAGCAAACCCATTTGCAAACTATTCGCGAGTTAGGCATTAGCCTTGTGCCGTATTCACCATTATCACGTGGTTTAATCACCAATACACTCGATGTCGGCAACCTAGAAGAAAACGATTTCCGTCGCCAGTTACCACGTTATCAGGGCGATAACTGGAAAAATAACCAAAGTTTGGCGCAAGCATTTAGCAAATTTGCACAAAGCAAAAATGCGACAGCGGCTCAACTGGCTTTGGCTTGGATCTTGGCGCAAGGTGAAGACATTATTCCAATTCCGGGTACGCGTAAAATCGAGCGACTTGTAGAAAATGCTGGCGCTGTAGACCTTGATTTAACAGCGGCAGATTTGGCAGAAATCGACGCAATTATTGCGAGATATCCAAACATGGGCGCACGCTATAACGCTGAGCAACTTGCTGCGGTAAACCATTAAAATATGAGCTATAAAAAAGTCCGACTTAGTGTCGGACTTTTTTATTTAGTCTTTGCTATAACTGCCCTGCTGGCGTCCATCGTTCCAAGTTACGTCTAACGATTTTTCAGAAATCGTCAGGCTTTCTGGAAATATACTTAAATTCTTTTTAAATTTAGAGTCTGGTTTTAAACCAATACAGTTGCCATTTTTCCACCATGTCCCTTCGGCATATTGGTCTAAAGCGCCATAAGCTAGCATCCATTTAAACTTACCGTCTGGCTGAAGTAAAAGTTCCGAACCAACTTCCATCACACCATTTAAATAATAGTGCCCACTCCAAGCTTGATCGGCTTTTTGAAATTTCACTTCTTTGCATGTGCTGGTTGGCTCGGCATAAATTTGAGATGAAATGGCAATCGTAGAAAGTAATAGCAACCGTGCAATCATATTTGTCATTATTTAATTTCCTTTAAAAATCAATAAACTTCTTTTTAATCAAGTTATTAGTTAGTTTTAATCCAGCTCTGTCTTAGAGAACAAGTAAGTAGGATTCTCAAGTTTTTATATATTCCTCATAAGAAGAGACTACTGTTACATCATTTGCTAGGAAATCAGGATACTTTTCTCTTAGTAATTCAACACATTCTTGACTTGCGGTTACTACAACCAATGGATCACTCGGATAGGTAACAAACATGGGGAAATCACTAATGAGTTTAAAAACTGCTCTCTCCATTTTTTCTGATCCGCATGGCCTAAAAATAGTTAAGCCTTCTACACTCGAGTTATCCTTACCGAAAGTTATGGAAAAATGACAGTGTACACCTGCCATCTGGCCTTCATATAACTCTACGCCATAATCTAAAAAGTAATAATTGTCATCTATTTCAGTCCAATAGGGACTAAAAATATCTAATATTTCCTCTTTAGTTGCAGAATCATCCATTGAAAAAATAAAGTATTCAATACCCATGTTTTCTCTCTTATCTACTATATCTCATCATTCAATTACTACTATCCAACATAACCATAAATCAGGCCAACTACACCAATACATAATAGAATGATAAAAGTTATATTTTCTGTCTCAGACTTATTTTTACGTTTTTTACCGTATAGCCCAACAATTACTGCAATTATAATTATCAAAATACTAGCGAGCATTACAAAGCCCATCATAATACCATGGCCAATATTTGCCGAACTTAACATCCAAGTTTCCTTTTTTAAATCTTAGAAAAGAACAGTAAGGAATTTACTATTTCCCAGACTCAACTTTTAAATAAGTTCCGTCTGCATACACGTTGTGTCCAAAGCCACAACCCGAGTTACCTTCATTTTGTTTGACCTGAATGAAGTTTCCTAATTTCGTATTGGTTTTAAAATCGAGCTGAATGCGGCAGTCTTCATTTTTATAAACCGTTTGCTTTTTATTGCTCGGCATTTTGGTGTCAAACTCACCCATATTCGGGCCATAAATTAAGCTTCTAAGGCCCATATATAAACCAGCATAGCTGATCGCATATTGCCCCTTCTCACGACTTACCGTGATGTGGTCCCACTCACCAAAACCTGAGTAACGCACATATTCACCAGACAAGTCATTTGATGCTTTAGGTGCAGGTAATTGCTTAAGGTTAAATTGGCTCGATTTTGATTTGTCATCAAGCATAAACCATGATCTTGCCCAAAGTGGCTGACCCAGTTTGGCATAGGCTAAACCCACGTTATTGTTAGCAACTTCAATATCTCGGTCAGTAAATTTAACGGTGGTTTCATCTGCATTGGCTTTACAAAATGCAGTCCAAGAGGCTTGATTCTGAAAATTTTCCAGGGCTTTTTTATATTGTTTTTGGTCGTAGTTTTTCTTACCTAAACTCGCGTATTGCTTCACTTTATTACAGCTTTGTTGTAGCTCTTGTGCAAAAGAAAATTCTGCATGGGTAACCGACAAAGCCGAAAGTGTCAGAACCGCGCAACCTGAAATAATAGATTTAATCATTTTTAAAATTCTTTAATAATTAACTAATTATATAATATGAGCTAGTTCGATAAATCACAATTCTCTGCAACAAAAGTCCATTACAATGCTGGTTAGCTTAGGCTCTTTCATCATGTCATATAAAAAGGCCTGAACGTTTAAGCTCAAGCCTTTTTGATTTTTAGATTTTAGCCAAATCTCAACTAAGAAGACTCACTTAGACTCAAACTAGAATGATGATTTTGACAAATTGCGCTTTGCAAAATTTTCATACTATTTTTAATCGCATCTTCCACCTGTATTTGGCTCTCTCCCATGAAATGAATTTTTGCAGGAATATTTTCATAACTAAAATTGTTATGGTCGCCGCTTTCTTGAATTAACTGATAGGTAATCGTTTCATTCTCTAATTCTTTAATGCCATTAAATAAAAAACCAGAACTATAGGGATTCGGCATCATCAGAAAACCAGTGATTTTCGTATTCACTGGCTCTAACGGAATATTCATTGCCGCCTTAATCCACATTTCATATAAGTCGACTGACTCATTACGTAATGTAATGAACGGAATTTCCCCTCCACCGACTCGCCCGCCAACCTCTAAAAAGACCAACTCACCTTTAGACTCAATAAATTCGAGATGAATCGCCTGATCTTTTAATTTTAAGAATTTACATACGTCTAAAGTAAATCTTTCTACTTTTTGAATAAACTCAGAATTATCAATCGTGACTGAACCTAATGGCGCACCGTTTCTGAAGTCTAAACAGGTATTAATATATTTTGAGACTTTAAAGTAAGGCATTTTATTGTCAGAAATAATCGCATCAACGTGATAGATATCTCCTTCAATAAACTCCTCTACTTCATAACCCGCATAGGAAGACAATCGTGGTATATCAGCCAACTCACTGATTTTTATTACGCCTTCAGAAGCTGCACCTACTTGAGGTTTTAAAATAATCGCTGAGCCACTTTCTTGCAGAAATTTCTCAATGTCTTGGTATGAAGACACTTCTGCATATTTAGGGTAACGGACAGTAGAATGAGCTAAAGCATCCTTCATTTTTTTCTTGTTACGGCACAACAAATTGTCTTCAACCGTTGCACCCACAATATTCAATTCAGTTCGAATGCGAGCGGCAGCGTCCAGATCATATTCCGAGATGGCAATAACGTAATCTATTGGCTTTTTTTCATAGATTTTTACAGCTTCTTTTAATACATCCTCTTCATTTAATTGTTCTAAACCCGCTATGTAGTAACAGTTTGAAGAGGTGATATAGCGCATCGTTTCTGTTAATGAAATATAAGAGACATGGACAGCATCGTGATCTATATATTTATTAAAGTCAGACAATTCATCGTCATATCTATTGATGATTAATACATGTTTCATATGACTTTCACCTGCTCATGTATATGTGTGACTAAACTACGGATCTTATTTTCACTTTCAGAACGGAGAATGATGTAGCCTAATCGCGAGGTCCAATCATGGTTACAAGCGAGTTCATCGTCTGCTTCGTAGTAAAAGTGATGGTGTACACATTCAGGCGCTTCTAACAGTTGCTCTAAACCACTAAAACCTTTAAAAAGACGGTGGTTTCCTTGCGGAATAAAGGCAATTGCAGAGACCATATTTTTCTCTATTGAAGGTGAATATGGCAGGTCGAGGTATTCGCTCAGTACAGCTTGTGCGAGGTCAAAATTAGTCGCCAGTTTAATTAACTCAACAATATTATCGCCCGGTAAACGTGCAGCTAACTCGATCGCTACGGCTTTTCCCTGAGGCGTTACTCTCAGTTCTAGGTGAAAAGGTCCGATGTTTAATTCTAAGGTTTGAATGACTTTTGCGGCATAATCAAAAACGTGTTCAGAAAATTGACCGTCATATTGATTACCCACAATATGCCCAATTTCGACAAAGTAAGGTTCTGGGCCTAATAGCTTCTCTGTCAGTGAAGCGAAGGTTATTTTTCCATCTGTATGAACAATTCCTTCAACACTGTATTCCTTCCCTACAATGTATTCTTCAACAATTAAATCACCACTTGCATAGAAGCCAATATCATTCGGTTTAGATTTCCAGATCGCTTCAACTGTTCGTAAAAGCTCCTCAAAATCTGCAACTTTTTTAACAGACATACTGCCCGCCATATCAACCGGCTTCACTACAGCAGGAAACTTAAAATCTTGAGGTAAGCGGATCTCTTTACCCTGTGAAATCAAGGCATATTTAATATCGCTTAAGCCTGACTTGGTTAGCTTGTCACGAAATTTGAATTTATTTCGAACCGTTTGAGCTGTCGTATATTCAAGAGAGTTTTTGGCAAATGAATTGCCTAGCTGTGCTGCCATAGGTACAGCATATTCAACCCCCGGTAATATCGCTCTTACTGTCTTTAACTCATTAATTTTAGAGAGTTGGCTATGAAAATCACTGGTATCTATTTTTATTATCTCTTTTGCTTTTTGTCGCATTGTTCCATCAATGCTGCACTCTCCTTCGTCAGTAGAAAAAACATATAAATCTATACCTAATTCTTGAGCGGCATTTAAATAAGTGATGCCCGAAGAAATAGGTTCTATAACTACTACAGTCATTGTTACAGTCTCCGTTAGGGACCAAAACTTTCCAACTCACACAGAGGCTGATTTAAAATTTTATTAATTATTGGGGTAGAACCGACACCCACTGTTAACTCGTGAGAGTCCAAATAATTTGAAAAATCAAATCCATTATTCGTCCACGTACAAAACGGGATATTTATAATATTGACCTCAGCTTCAACCTGCTCTCGAAAAACATTGACACAATGTTGATGGTAATGACTTAAAACTGACCGATTAATCGCATAGATATTCACTTTAGAAATAGGATTTTTTCGGATGAGATCCAATCCCCGAGTAAGTGCAGCACCCATACCACTTCCACCGCTTACAATATTAAGTGTAGATATGGCCTTTTCGTATTCAGGTTCTATATGATTATTCAGGTTATATTCTAATTGGTCACCAATCGCTAGCTTTTGAAATAAGTTAGAAAATATTCCATTTGGTCTTAATTTTATGTGCAAAACAAAAAAATCATAATTTTTCACACCCAGTGAAACCACAGAGTAACTTCGAATTAAAGATTCTGATGGGTGTTTGATATTTACAATTGCTTTAGAACTAAAGAAGGTCCTTTTAATTTTAAATGTAAGCTCAACAATATTTTCAGAAAGAAAATTTCGAGTTATTAATTGAGCCACACTAAAATTATTAACCAATGGTGCGATTTCGACATCGCTCTGAGCATAGCTAATACAAGGTAAGAACTCTTTATCTATGGCAACTTGGTTTCCCAATTCATATACGACTCCACCTTTTAGTTTACATCGACAAACTCGGCACACACCTTTTAAACAGCCTTTCATCACCGTGCTATCAGGCACTGCATTGATAAGAGGCTGCTCAGAATCAGCAATGAAAATATGCTCTTTAATACGAACATTCACCATTGGCATATTCTAATTCCATTGCTATGAAAGGGTTTCAGCACGCACAGCCTGAAAATACTCTCCTACCATCGGAACAAAACTATTGATATGCTTGATTGCAAGATCAAAGTCTTCTTGTGTTTTAATTACAGAAGAAAGCATATCTGTCATCATGCCGCTATGGTCTTCAGCTTCATCAAATGCAACATGCGAAGCTGCACCCGATACAGCTTGATTCCCCATATGGACACCCGCTTTTTGCGTAATAAAATTATTAAATTTGTCGCCATAATATTCGAGGAACCAGTCCCAAACGACTGCTGGCAATGCACCAAATTTCTCTACACAAAAGTTTAAATACCCCATCAGTTTCCATGTTTCAGGAAATGCATTTTTTGAAATAATCTGATCTGAAGAATATCCATATTTAGTCAAGTCTTGACCAAACATTTCATCGTGTCCAAATTCATCATATAAATAATATGAAAGCTGTTTTGCAGCAGAGATATTATTGATTGCAGCAACGCGTACAGCATTTGCATCTAACTCATTATTCATATGAATGCGAATAACGCACTCTAAAATATGTCGTTTATAATATTTTTCATCGAACCAGTCTTCATTATGAAATTTATGCATAATTTCATCTTTTTTAAACTCGCTATGCATAGCTTGATCAACCGCACTTTCTAATTTTTTCAGACTTTCCTGTGAAAAAAACACGTTTTATCTCCGTTATATTTAAATTATTATCCAAGTATTAAATACTTATTTAGCTAGAATTAAGATTGTTATTAATTAAACTTAAAACAAGCAAATATTATGTTTAAATATATTTTATAAAATGTCAACAAAATATTATTTTTTAGAATTTCTAACTAAAAGAAGTATTATTAATCAAAAATAAAAGTAATAAATTTAATTAACAATTAAGCAACAATATTTTTTAAACAAAAAAATTAATTCCAATTAATATTCACCACCAACAAAATTTAAATAACTTACACTTCATGGAAAAGAAGGAATTTAACAGGGCTATATTATTACAAAAAATAATGTAGAATCCTTGTGGCTAAATATATGGAAGTATTATAAAAGTGAATAATTTAATTATCGGAACCCTATTTGCGCTCTGTGCAGCTGCACTCAATGCCTCTATTGGTGTGATTAGTAAATTACTCATGCATAGTGGTTTAAACCCACAAGATATTGCCTTTTTAAAAACCATTATTGCCTTTTTCTTTTTAAGTGTTTTTCTATTTAAAGTCCCTGTTAGCCAGAAGATTGCATACATAAGTAGCACTCCAAGCAAGCTCAGTGTTTTTGCTCAAATTGCGATATGTGCCTTTTTAGGCATTTTCTCTCTATTCTTTTTCGAGACCATTGCCTACAACCACGGTGCTGCGGCCAATGTGGTCGTGGTATTAATGGCTTCAGCAGCTATTTCAGCTTTATTTTTTGGCAGATTAGTTTTAAAAGAAAGTATTTATATTCATTCAATTATTGGAACATTATTAGCTGTAACGGGTATTAGTGTAATTTCATGGAAAGGTGAAAATAGTTTATTAATGCTTATCAATGCTTCTATTGCAGGTATTGGATATGGTTTATTTTCAGTATTAATTAAAAAATTCAGATTAAATGGTGGTTTATTTCTAACTAAGTACTTATTACTTTTTGGTAGTGTTTATCTTGCTGTTCCCTTTCTAATCAACTTTCATAGCATAAACTTTAATACTGATATTATTTTAGGTTTGGTTGGCTTAGCAGTCTTGCCAACCATTCTAGGCTTTTTCTGTACCACCAAAGCTTTGTCTTATATGAGTGCGGCAAAAGTACAAGTGACTGAGCTTTCTGAGCCAATTTTTGCGGCTCTCATGGCTTGGGTCTTCATTCATGAGCAACCGACTTTATCTTTTTTATATGGCGCAATTTTCATTATTTCAGGCATCTTTTTAATGAATAGAGCGCCTAAAGCATAATTTGGCTAATTTCATTTATATTGCTCTGCATGATGGCAAGCCACTTGCACCACACTGGCAAAATTAATTGCCATTTGTGAAGGGGCATGTTTTTTATATGCAAGCGCTAAACCCACCGTAGGTACTGGCGCTTGCAACGACCGATAAGCCACACCCTGTATTTGCAATTGTTTGGTCGACTCTGGAACCAAAGATACCCCCAAGTTTGCAGACACTAACGATAAAATTGACACAATTTGCGGCGCATTTTGTCCAATTTTAGGTTCAAAGCCACAGTTTTGGCAGGCTTGTCTAATCGCATCAAAAAGTCCTGCACTAATTGAAGGGGGAGAGACAATAAAATCAAGCTCTCGCAGGGAAGCTAAATCAATTTCTTTTGATGACTCGTCTAGTTTAAAAGACTCTGAAGGCAAGGCTGCAATTAAAGGTTCAGCCAATAATTCTTGAACGATTAAGCTCTCTGGAATGTGACTTGGAGGCCGAATAATCGCGACATCTAAACGATCTTCAAGCAGTAAATCAATGAGCAGCAAAGTATTAGCCTCTTCAAGCTTTAAATTCACTTTAGGATATTGCTGCTGAAAATAGCGAACGCATTTAGGAATTAGAGGATTCAACATTGAAGTGCCTGTAAAACCTAATCGCAATTGGCCAACTTCGCCATTTGTCACTTGTTTGACTAAGTTCGCTGCATCTTCTACACGTTGCTGTATAGGCTGAATGGCATTTAAAAAGGCAAGCCCAGCTTCGGTCAGTTCCACCCCATGTGGTGAACGAATAAATAAATCCGCGCCGAGTTCTTCTTCTAAGTCTCTTATTTGCATGCTTAAAGGTGGCTGGCTCATGTTTAAGCGATGCGCCGCTCTGGTAAAGTTTTTTTCTTCTGCTACTGCTAAAAAGTAGCGTATATGTCTGAGTTCCATCGCTATATATAAAACATATCATGACCTATTGTTAAATATATTAGAAAAATACCATCTAAATTGCTAATTTTAATTTATCGAATTTTCTCGATGAAGCACGCCGAAAGGCGCTGCACCTCTTTTCTGTCATGGTCATGATATGAGCTCTTCATCTACACCCAGTACCTTAAGCACTGAAGCAACTTCTGTTCTTTCCCGCGAGTGGATTCACAAAGGTACTAAAGCCTATAAGCACGCTGGTTTCGCTTTATTCCTCGTAGGCTTTGCTAGTTTTTCTCTGATTTATTGCGTACAGCCGCTTCTGCCAGCGTTTAGCCAAAGCTTCCAGATTAGCCCTGCAAGCAGCTCTTTAGCCTTGTCTTTAACGACCGCCTTTTTAGCGATTTCAATTGTACTATCGAGCGCTTTTTCACAAGCGATTGGCCGTCGTGGTGTGATCTTCAGCTCAATGCTGTGTGCAGCTATTCTTAATATTGTGGCGATGTTTACACCTAACTGGCACAGTTTACTGATAGCTCGAGCACTAGAAGGTCTGTTACTCGGTGGAGTACCCGCTGTAACCATGGCTTGGATTGCTGAAGAAATCGCACCTGAACACCTTGGTAAAACCATGGGTTTATATATTGCAGGTACAGCCTTTGGTGGAATGATGGGCCGTGTTGGCATGGGCGTTTTGATTGAATATTTTTCTTGGCGCACTGCTTTAGGCTTACTTGGGGCAATCTGTTTGATTTGCTCAATTGCTTTTTTGAATTTACTTCCTGCTTCGCGTAATTTCGTCCAGAAAAAAGGTTTGAATTTAGATTTTCACATACAAATGTGGCGTACCCATTTAAGTAATTTCAAATTGCTACGTCTGTTTGCAATTGGATTTTGCTGACCAGTGTATTTGTGACTTTATTTAACTACGCTACTTTCCGTTTAAGCGGTGCGCCTTATTCACTAAGTCAAACTCAAATTAGCCTTATTTTCTTGTCGTATAGCTTTGGTATGGTGTCTTCCTCATTAGCAGGTGGCCTAGCCGACCGCTTCGGTAAAAAAACCATGATGATGAGTGGCTTTGCCTTAATGATTGTGGGCAGCCTCATGACGCTGCTCACCTCTCTTTTCGGCATTATTATCGGTATTGCATTTATTACATCGGGTTTCTTTATTACCCACTCACTCACAAGCAGTTCAGTGGGTGCTGAAAGCAAACAAGCCAAAGCCCACGCCAGTTCACTGTACTTACTGTTTTACTATATGGGTTCGAGCATTGTTGGCTCGGCAGGTGGCTGGTTCTGGTTACACGGCGGATGGAGCGCCATAGTCGGTTTAACTGTTGTGCTTTCATTACTTGGAATATTTTTAGCGGTTTCTACCTCACACGCAAAAGCTCATTAATTTTTAATTTAAAGGAACCTCACATGTCGAGTTTATTTGTTTATGGCACTTTAGGCCCAGGCCGACCTAACGCTCATATCCTTGAAAATATTGGCGGGCAATGGGCAGAAGGCTGGGTAAAGGGAACCTTACGTAACGAAGGTTGGGGTGCTAATTTAGGCTATCCGGGAATTGTGCTCGATGATGCTGCTAATCAAGTTCAAGGTTTTGTTTTTAGCTCGGAACATTTAGATTCGAACTGGAAATTGCTTGATGATTTTGAAGGCGAAGAATATGAAAGAGTGCCTGTTCAGGTCACTTTAAATAGTGGCGAACGTGTTGATTCGTTTATCTATGTGTTGAAAACCTAAGTCATTTTCAAACTAAACTACATAAGCACTTAAAAATAGAACGAAAAAATTCAAATGCTCATTTTTTGGCTTGTATTTTTTTTAAGAAACTGTAAAATTCATTCCACATCGCCGGCATAGCTCAGTTGGTAGAGCAACTGACTTGTAATCAGTAGGTCCACAGTTCGAATCCGTGTGCCGGCACCATCATTAAACCTCATGAATATTTGATTTATGGGGTTTTTTGTTGCCTGTAGATTTTATAATACTCAAAAATTTATAGGTATTACCAAAAAATTGAGTGCAGATCTATTGATCTACACCCTTCAAATTATTTTTCGTATTTCTCCAATTCAGTAACCATCTCTTTTGCTGCTGCTATAATTTTAGGCATAGCGTCTTTAGTCAAATCTTGACCCAACTTCATGCTTTGCTCCATCACTAGAGGCATTTTGTTTATGGCAGCTTGACCGACTGGTGATTTATAAAAATTAATTAATCCATCGATTTCTTCTTGAGTAAAATTTGTCACATAAATACGCGTAAATTCAGGCTCAAGTTTTTCCCAACCCATATCTTCTATAGTAATTTTAGAGAATTTTTTTGCAAAATTTGCTACCACTTGTTTTTGTTGAGAATTAAGGGGTTTACCTTGTTGCATTTCAACTTCAGAGATCGTTTTTGAAATCATCTGCTCAATGTACGAGCCCATTTGTTTATATAAATCTTGAGATTTTGTGACCTTCATTAATTCTTTTACAGACTCACTAGAAGCAGGCTGTGCAAAGGATGGATTTGTTAAACATAAACCAACAACTAAAGTAGATAATATTTTCTTCATCATAATTAATAACATATTAATAATATTTTTAAGGATAATAGTTGGGATAGACAGTTTTTGTCAAAAACTTTGTTTTTTTAAATTCGATAAACACTTATTATAAATCTAAACTTCAAAATAACTTTCTAAAACCAATTTATTCTTTTAAAAGCGAAATATGATGCTGCTACTTTATTAAAAAATATAGGATTAAAATAAGAAATATTAAAAAGATAAGATTATAATGCGCCCCCAAATAAGGTCATGTTAATAAGACCTATTTTATAAACTTTAATTCATTAAGATACCAACAAGGAAAAATATGAAACTCCGTTTTATTTTACCTGCTTTATTTCTAACGTTGCCTTTAACAACATATGCCCAAGACACCACATCTCAAATTCAAAACGTTGCAAACCCACCAATTTGCTTAATTGAGGGTACTCCTTCAGCAGAACACTATAAATCTATTAAACGTATTAAAGCCGCGAAAGGAACATATGGTGGTTTTGAAGAAATAAAACCTAAATTAGCCATTGTTGCCCGTAAATACGGTGCAGATGTGGTGATTAATTATCATCAAAGCCAAAGATTTGGTTTCTGGCCGTGGCGTATTGTTCGTCCAGTACTCACAGGAACTGCTGTGAAATGGAATACACCTGTTGATTGTGCAGCCTTAGGTGGAAAAGAAATTCGTTAATACAAAATGAAAAAAGCCCAACATCCTGTTGGGCTTTTTTCGTATTTCGTTACTAGGTACACTTCCTGTAATACCTCACGTCCTGATGCTTAAACTTATTGTTGTTGTTTTACGTTTTGGAACTTCCTGTTCCCGTTAAGTGCATCATAGGTAATTTATGAGGTCATAGAAAGACGCAAATTTCCCGAATGAATGTACGAAAAAGCGTACACCTCATTTTTTTCTAGCCAAATATTTACTAATCCAAAGCCATTAATTCATCATTCTCATCATAAGATTAGGGTCGGATATATCAAGAACCTGTTTTACTACTCCATTTGGGCTTTGGAGAATTGCTTGTTGATGGGTATAAATTTTTCCATTTTTATCTATTGCGTTCAACTTTTCAGGGGGAATGAATAACCATGCTTCTTGCTTAGCTAAAGGACGAACCAGTAAATTGAATTCAGTACCTTTAGGATACTTAATATTGCCTATTTTTAAATCTTCTTCCAATCTTGCATTTTCAATACCTACTAAATTCTTATCATGGTCAAAATAAATATCAGCCCAACTCATCGAAATATTTTTATATTTTATAGAAGCACTTTTAATTTCCCAGTAATCCTTTGAAACAAAGCCATCTGGATATTTCTGGTCTTTTGAACGCTCGATACTAGCTACTGGCTGAATTTCCAGATGATTCAACCGAATTAAATGCGCAAGCGAACAGTATTCCAGTCCGTTAATTTTGGCATCTTTATCTAGGTAAACTTTTATATAAACAGAAACCTTACATGGCCATCCTTCAACCCGATCTGTACCCTCTCCTTCTAAAGTAATAGACCTGTCATTGAATAGCTCAAGTTCATATCCTCTCGCAATTTCAATAGAACTGATGTTGAAATTTCCGAAATGAATAGGTTGAGGGAAAGTCGCACTTCTAAATGAATCAAACTGATCAGGTTGATATAGCTCAAGTTGAGTACCTTTAGGCATCTGAATACCTAAAACTTTTTCTTCTTTTACAAGTACTTTATTTAAAGCCGCATGTTCTTTTTTTACACTATCCTCACTGATGAGTAATAGCACATTTAAACCGATATTTAACAAGAAACATAAGAAGCTCATTAAGAAAATGAGCCCGCTCAATATATTTCCATTCCTAATTGCAGAGCGTAATTTAGAACTAAAAATTATGCCCACTGCAAATAGAAAAAAAACGAAACTCCCTAAGGAAGCAATTAAGAAAATCCAGAGATAGTTAAAAGAAAAAGGAATCATAATTTTTGACGATATTTATTAACCTTCTTTTCTCTTCTCTATCATTTTTTCAAAATGTCTAAGGTTTGGGTTGAGCGTATCCCAATTATAGGCTTGGCTCACAAAGACTTCCGCCCTAGGCTGATAGAGACTTGGGTCATCTAAAGTGCCTGCACGTATTGAAATCATTTCAGGGGCAATTTCAGGCAAGCCAAAAAGCTGAGAACCACAAGTCGGGCAAAACGCTCTTTTAATGGAACGACCAGAAGAACCTAAAGTCTCAAAATATTTAAGCTCGCCACTCACTGTTA
This sequence comes from Acinetobacter sp. V102_4, assembly GCF_031799005.1. NCBI lineage: Bacteria > Pseudomonadati > Pseudomonadota > Gammaproteobacteria > Moraxellales > Moraxellaceae > Acinetobacter > Acinetobacter sp. V102_4. Next base: position 45,357 of record NZ_JAVQNR010000032.1, read on the forward strand.
ATTCAGATTGATGAAAAAAAGCAATTGGCGCATAGGCCGAACCTGTCGCCTTCTGGCAATCTCGACAATGGCAATTAAAGCTATAACGTGGCTCTGCTTCGCTTTGGTAGCTCACTGCTCCACACAAACACGATCCCTGATATTTAGCTGACATAGCTCATCCTATTTTTTTATTGCTGTAATTTGAATATAACGTACATATCCAGCCTGATAGAGTTGTTGGCATAACTTTGCAGTCATTTGAATTTTAAAATTTGCCAACCCACGGCTTTGGTTTTGGTCTTGTTGATTTTGAATATATTGCGAAAAACCGAGTAATACAGGTTCTGATAAATCTTCAATTTGAATATCGACAAAACCTTGTTGTTCTAAGGCATTTCTTAGCGTTTTCTCGTTTGGCACATTGTCCCAAACCACGTCTGCTGCTTTAAGCAGATAGCGATACTTTTGTTCTTGTAAGACTGTCATATTTTGACATGAATCAGCTTTCATTAAGTAATGAAAACCTAATCGGCCTTTTGAATTTAAAACTGGAGTGACTGAATCTAGAAATGAATTTAAATTGCTGTGATAAGCCGCGTCGATACACAACACCACATCGAAGCGTTGTTTAAATTCAAATTGTTTTAAATTTAAAAATGAACCACAGAAAATCTGGTTTATTTCAGGAATAAGTTTTTGAATTTTATTAACACATTTAGATTGTAGTTCAACTGCACTAAGGCTTTTGGGCTGATAGTGTTGTAACCAGTGCATTAAACTTGCACCCTGTCCACAGCCTAAATCTAAGAGATAATCTTTTGAATTTAAATTGACAGCTTGTGCCAAATGGTCAGCCAATTGGCAACAAGCTTCACGATAGTTTTGAGTATTTTTCCAAAAGCCCAAATTTGTCCAAGCAAGCTCTCCATCATCTCCCAAGCTTGATGCATCGATTGCATATTTATGAGGAATGAGTTTAGAAAGAGCTGCTCGAACTTTTGTTTTCACAATTTTAGTAACCGAGCTCAGGAGCAACTTCAACCTGAGGTTTTAAACCTACAAATGGTAAAGGTGCGCCTAAAATTTCAGCAATGTGCATTGCAGAAGTAACGGCTGACTCTAAAATTGGCAAGCCATCACATGACCATGAACCACAGTAGAATACTTTACGGTTTAAGTCTAAATGACGTTGTTGCAATTCTTTATTTAAAGCAATTGTTTGCGAGTCAACTACTGCACGCGTTAAGGTCACTTTTGAAATAACTTTTTTAGGGTCAATATCAGTGACTGGACGCCAAGTCTGGAATACAGGATTTTTACCAACCAGTGTTGGTTCAACTGCATTCATCCAAACTGTGAATTGCTGACGCGTAAACTTACGATCCATCATATAGCTAAGCACCGACCAGTCTTTACGGCGTGGTGGCATTACTGTGGCATCTGTATGAATCACAAGATCGCCTTGCTCAAAACGGAATTGCTTCAGCAGCTTCATATCTTCAGCAAATTGTTCAGGGTTTAAAAACTCATCGATTTTAGATGTTGGTGTTGCAACAATCACGCGATCAAATAAATTCTGTTCACCTTGGCTATTTTCAACCAGTACTTTTTCGCCTTGTAATTCAACTTTTTTAATAGCCGATCCGCTATGGATGTCGATATCTTTAATTAAGCTATCTACAAATGCAGGTGTACCACCTTTCATACGTAACAGCATGTCGCCATCAGTTAAGTGACGTAAAAACTCAAGTAGATTTTTTGCAGGCCAGTCGCCAATTGTTTTTGGGTTACAAGTACAAATGGTATATAGCACTGGCATTACCACACCATGCCAGAATACTTCTTCTATATCGTTCTGATTAATAAATTCAGCGAGCGTAATATCTTGATTTTTAGATTTGAAAAACTGGTGGATTGCTGTTTTTAATTGCAACATCCCTTTCACAAGACGCCAGCCATATTGCTGGATACCTTTACGGTTATTGATAATTGGGAAATTACCAATACGGCTACGAGATGTGGTTAACCATGTTTCAGTACGGTCTTCAAATAACCAGCTACATGACATATAAGTACGAACTGGAAAGGTTTTAATGCCTAAATGAGCAGCAAGGCTGAGTGTGTTTTTCCACAAATGTGGATTCATAACACGCAGTGGTGCATCAATAATTCCACCATCGAACTCAATACTATGGCTATCCATTCCTCGGCCAGGAAGTGCTTCAAATATCGTGATCGTATGTCCTGCATCTTTCAGAATTCTTGCTGCCGCAAGACCTGCCATTCCACTGCCAATAATTGCGATATTCAAAATGATGTCCCATTTTTCGAGAATTTTTTTGATTATCACTCATACCCTAAAAAAACACCGTATTAAAAACTACCAGATTTTTATTTTTTGCATCAATTTATATACAAAATATTTAGTTTCTTACTCATCTCTTTTTTTATATTTTCTTACAAAACCAAATAAGCACATAAAACCTTATATTCTTTGAAAATTTAAAAAAATCTTTTAAATAAATAAGATAATTTAACTATATTTATATCATTTGTTTTACAACTATCTTTTTTTGGGATATCATGAGATCACAATAATGAGAACCCAATCACACAAAACAATGCCGAAACAACAATGCCAACCATCATAAAAACAGAACCTTTACAGCGAAAAAGCCCGCTATTCACACTTGATAGCGGGCTTTTTATTACTTTGCTTTAACGGTTAATCGCGAGCGATTTATCCTTCTTGCATGATTGAACCGAATTTTCCACGATTAAAATCATTAATCGCTTCCATAATCTCAGCTTTGGTATTCATGACAAATGGACCATAACCTTCAATTGGCTCATTAAGCGGTTGACCTGTTAACACCAAAAATTTAGTGTCTTCTTCTGCATTTAGGGTGAACTCAACGCCTTCACGAGATAAAATCGCAACGGTTTTACCTTCAAGACGGTTTGAGTCATTAACCACAACGGCCCCTTCTAACACCACAACAAGCGTCGTATGACCTTCAGGCACATAAAGGGTATGTTTTTGGCCTTTAACCAGTTTGCCATCCCATACATTTAGTGGACTAAATGTAGTTGCAGCACCTTGTTCATCTGCATATTCACCTGCAATCACACGCAAGTGACTACCATGCTCGTCTAGTGCAATATCTGGAATATCTTTGGCTTCAATCGCTTGGTATTTTCCAGGAGTCATTTTTGAATTGGCAGGTAAATTTACCCACAATTGCACCATCTCAAAAAGACCGCCATGCTCTGCAAATTCAGGAGAATGAAACTCTTCATGTAACACGCCTGCACCCGCAGTCATCCATTGCACATCACCAGTTTTAATAGTTCCGCCACCGCCGCTTGAGTCTTTATGCGTCACTTCACCTTGGTAGGCAATCGTTACGGTTTCAAAACCACGGTGAGGATGCGAACCTACACCTTGCTGCTCGGTCGTAGGTGAGAAGGTATAAGGTGCTGCATAATCCAGTAACAAAAATGGGCTTAGGGTTTGGCCTAAACGGTCATAAGAGAACAGGTTATATACAGGGAAACCGTCACCCACCCAATGCATCTGGTTATTTTGATATGCACCAAGAAATTTCTTCATCTGATCTCTCCTATATATGTAGGATTTTCTTGAACTAGGATTGATTTTACGCCTCAATAATTGCAGTTTATAGATCAGGATTAGCAACACATTATTTCATCTATGAGACAATCGTGCCTTTTCAGAATATGTTCTGGCTATCGTCCTATTTTTAAAATTCTTAATCCTATTTTTTAGACTTAATCACAACATAAAACTCAACTAGCATAATTTTAGGCAATGATGACCTACTCAATAATTTTTCATCATTCATTTTGATAACATGAGGAAATAAAAAATGGCTCAAGATTACGTGCGTTTAGACAAGGATAATGCTGCAGTTCTTTTAGTTGACCACCAAGCAGGTTTACTTTCTTTAGTTCGAGATATCGATCCAGATAAATTTAAAAACAATGTATTAGCACTTGCAGATGCTGCGAAATATTTCAATTTACCTACTATTCTTACCACAAGTTTTGAAAACGGTCCAAATGGTCCTTTAGTTCCAGAATTAAAAGAGCTTTTTCCAGATGCACCATTTATTCCACGTCCTGGTCAAATCAATGCATGGGACAATGAAGACTTCGTAAAAGCTGTAAAAGCGACAGGTAAAAAACAACTGATTATTGCAGGTGTAGTGACTGAGGTTTGTGTAGCATTCCCAGCTTTAGCTGCACTCGCAGAAGGTTTTGAAGTGTTTGTGATTACCGATGCTTCTGGTACTTTCAATGAATTAACACGTGACGCTGCTTGGGACCGTATGTCAAAAGCAGGTGCTCAGCTCATGACTTGGTTCGGTATGGCATGTGAGTTACATCGTGACTGGCGTAATGATGTAGAAGGTTTAGGTGCATTATTCTCAAATCATATTCCTGATTATCGTAACCTGATGACCAGCTATAGTTTTAATACATCGCAAAAATAATGACATAACCAAGATTAGAGTGCTTAAGCATTCTAATCTTGCATTTAAATGGATTGATCTGAAATTGATAAGCTCTTTTGATGATTTTTATTATTTCTATTTGGTCGTAAAACACGGCGGCTTTAGTGCGGCCAGCGACGCCGAAAATATTAGTAAGTCAAAGCTCAGCAGACGTATTATTGACCTTGAAAATAAATTTAATGTCAGCCTGATTCAAAGAACAACCCGCCATTTTAAAGTGACCGATTTGGGCCAAGAGTTTTATGAAGAATGCTGCAAAGTTATTGCTCAAGTTGAGTGTGCAGAAAACGTTTTGTTAAAGCAAAAAAGTGAACCCCAAGGGTTGGTAAAAGTGAGTTGCCCACCTCTGATGATGCATTTTCAAATTAGAAAAATTTTAAATCAGTTTTTAAAAACCTACCCTAAAGTTGAAATATCACTCGAGCTTACAAGCCGTCGAGTTGATATTTTGCATGATGACATCGACCTCGCGATTCGGACCAATTTCGAACCCAATGAAGATTCGAATTTAATTGTTCGTGATGTGATTAAAACCGATCATTGCTTAGTTGCCGCGCCTGAATTACTTCAAGGTCGCACCATTGAACATTATTCAGAATTACACGATTTTCCAAGTATTAGTTTGGGAACCCAAAAGCAAAGTTATATTTGGCATTTATGCAATATTCGTAATGGCGAATCGGTTGATGTGCCTTACCAACCACGAATAAAAAGTAATGACCTGGCAGGTGTCTACTATGCCGTGATGGATGGTTTAGGTATTGCCGACCTTCCCTTTTTAACCGTTGAATCTGAAATTCGTAAAGGCAAACTTATTCATATTCTTCCTGACTGGAAGTCAAATATTGGTATGCTACAACTGGTTTATGTGTCCAGAAAAGGCCAACGTCTTGTGGTCGAAAAACTCATTGAAACGCTGATTGAAGAACTGCGACGTTTGCCAGAAAGTGCTCAAGGTTATTCATTTTCATAATGCATTGAGTACTTCTTTTAGTAGAGAACAGATGCATTCTGTTTAAGTTCTTTAAACTTTTCTACAAGAAAATCAATTAACAACTTTACTGAAGGCAACAATCCGCGCCTGCTTGTATACACCAAATGAATCATTTCAGGAGGAAATTGCCATTCAGGCAGTACGTTCACGAGTGTTCCTTTAGCAAGATCTTCATAGACCACAAGTTCTGGTAATTTTGCTACCCCTAATCCTTGTAACGTGGCGTTTCTTAAAGCGGTTAAATCCGTAGTGGTGAACCGAGGGTAGCATTTTACTGTGGCCTCTTGTTGGTCTTGAGAATAAAGATGCCATGCATATTCGGGTGCAAAAGATTCCATCATTAAAATAGGCCAATCGGCTAATTGCTCAGGTCTTGAGATTGAAAAATATCGACTGGTTAAATTCGGACTAGCAACAACAAACTGCCGAGCCAAAGCCAGCTCACGAACAATAGAATCACTATCAGGCAAAGGTAAAGGCCGAATTCGAATGGCCAGATCAAACCTTTCATCAATCAGGTCGACTCTTCGGTTTGTCGCCTCTACATGTAGTTTAATTTTAGGATAAAGCGCCAGAAATTCATTGAGCATTTCACTCACATTAATGTGCAGTAAGTTTGTGGGACAAGATAATTTAATTAGGCCACGTGGTTCCGATGTTAAATATTCAATCGCCTCTTCTGCTGCCTCTGCTTCAATCAGCATTGCCTTACAGTGTTGGTAATAAATCTTGCCCACCTCAGTAATTGAAACTTGGCGGGTTGTTCTATTGAGTAACTTCACACCAAGCCGATTTTCTAGTTCTGCCATACGTCGGCTTAATAAAGACTTGGTCACCATCAACTCGTGACTTGCAGCCGAAAAACCGCCGCAATCAATAATCTTTACGAAAAAAAAGAGGTCATTTAAGTCTTTCATCTGGTCATCCTGACATATCACATATTAATCACAGTGTATTTTTCAGCAAGCTGAATATAAAACATACCATATTGTTCTTCATGCATGACAATGATTTCTATTTTAGATATTTTTCGATATTTATCCTATTTGTAATATGAATTACACCCTCACCCAACAGAGCATATAACAATGACAACTCCAGCAAACTTCAATGGTCAGCGTCCAGTTATCGATCCAGATGATTCAGTCATGCTTTTGATCGATCATCAAAGTGGTCTATTTCAAACTGTAGCAGACATGCCAATGACCGAATTACGTGCCCGTGCAGCAGCATTGGCTAAAATCGCAAGCTTGTCGAATATTCCAGTGATTACAACCGCTTCTGTCCCACAAGGTCCAAATGGCCCCCTTATTCCAGAAATTCACGCAAATGCACCTCATGCACAATATGTCGCCCGTAAAGGTGAAATCAATGCTTGGGACAATCCTGAATTTGTAGCCGCAGTAAAGGCTACTGGCCGTAAGACTCTTATTATTGCAGGGACAATTACCAGCGTTTGTATGGCTTTTCCAGCAATTAGCGCGGTTGCAGAAGGATATAAAGTTTTTGCAGTGGTTGATGCTTCAGGAACTTATAGCAAAATGGCGGAAGAAATTACGTTAGCGCGTGTTGTTCAAGCTGGTGTAGTTCCTATGGATACGGCAGCAGTTGCTTCTGAAATTCAAAAAACATGGAATCGAGATGACGCACTTGAATGGGCACAAGTTTATACTCAAATTTTCCCTGCTTATCAGCTACTGATTGAAAGCTATACCAAAGCTCAAGAAGTGATTAAAAATAGCGAAGTTTTAGACTCAGCACGCTAAGTCCAGATCTTATCTAAAAAAAACCGGTCATGAATGGGCATGACCGGTTTTTGTGAAACATCACATACAGCATAACTGCATGTTTTCGTTAAGAACAAAACGAACTTGCTTTGCTCCTTACTCAGATAAGTCTACGCAGAGGTATTTCATTTCAACATATTCTTCAATGCCGAATTTTGAACCTTCACGGCCTAGACCTGACTGTTTTACGCCACCAAACGGAGCAACTTCATTTGAAATTGCGCCCGTGTTAATGCCGACCATACCGTACTCAAGTGCTTCGCCTACTCGCCATTGACGAGCTGTGCTTTGTGTAAACAAATAAGCAGCTAAACCAAACTCGGTATCGTTCGCCATTGCTACGGCTTCATCTTCAGTTTTAAAGCGGAACAGTGGTGCAAGCGGACCAAAGGTTTCTTCTTTAGACACTTTCATGTCTTGCGTTACGCCAGTTAAAACTGTTGGTTCAAAGAATGTGCCACCAAGTGCCGAGCGTTGACCACCAATACGAATTGTTGCGCCTTTCTCAGTTGCATCTGCAATATGAGACTGAACTTTTGCAATCGCATCTTCATCAATTAAAGGCCCTTGAGTTGAACCTTCTTGGCGTCCATCACCGACTTTAAGCTTAGACACAGCTTCAACCAGACGCTCTGCCAAAGCATCGTAAATACCATCTTGGACATAAATACGGTTAGCACAAACGCATGTTTGACCGCTGTTGCGATATTTACTTGACATAATGCCCTGAACTGCTTGTTCAAGATTGGCATCGTCAAATACTACAACTGGTGCGTTACCACCTAGCTCGAGTGAAAGCTTTTTAATGGTTGGCGCACATTGTTGCATCAAGATACGACCAACTTGTGTTGAACCTGTAAAGCTTAATTTACGAACGATATCGCTTTCACATAAGGTTTTGCCCACTTCAACCGCATCACCGCTAATGTTAATTAAAACATCAGCTGGTAAGCCTGCTTGTAATGCCAAAACTTCAAGTGCATAGGCAGTTAACGGCGTTTGCTCTGCTGGCTTAACCAACATTGAACAACCCGCAGCAATAGCTGGACCTGCTTTACGCGTAATCATGGCAGCCGGGAAATTCCACGGCGTAATTGCAGCAGTGACACCAATCGCTTGTTTAATCACTAAAAGACGTTGGTTTGGCAAGGTTGGTGTTAACACTTCACCATCCACACGACGAGCTTGCTCGGCAAACCAGCGGATGAATGATGCTGCATAACCAATTTCACCGCGTGCTTCTGCCAATGGTTTACCTTGCTCAGCAGTTAAAATCTGTGCCAGATTTTCTTTGTGCTCAAGCATGAGGTTGTACCATGCCAATAACACATCAGCGCGAGCCAAGGCAGTTTGCTTTTTCCAAGCAGCTTGCGCTTTTGCTGAACGGTTAATTGCGGCTTCAACCCCTGCACGGTCATAGGTTTTCACCCATGCCAAAGTTTCACCCGTAGCAGCATCATTTACCTCGATATAATCATTTGATGCAGGCGCTTCTAATGAAATATCAGGATGTTTTAATAAATACTGCAAATTGTTTTGAATCATGCAGATTGCTCCATCGCTTTTGCACTACCTGCTTTGAGTGTCGCAAAACCTTGTTTCAGGATATCAAGGCCTTGACGGAATTGCTCAGCAGGAATGGTTAATGGATATAAGAAACGAATTACATTACCGTATTTACCACAAGTAAGAAGTAACAACCCGTTTTCCATTGCATAGTTTTGTACAACTTTTGCTTGCTCAGCAGTTTCTAGTTCTACTGCAACCATTGAACCTAATGCACGAATATCAGTCACTACATTGCCTGTTGCTTGCTGAATGTCTTTAAGCGAAACAACCAACTCAGCGCCTAGCTCATTTGCACGGTCGCATAAGTTTTCTTCTTCAATCGCATCAATCACTGCGTGCGCAGCAGCAACCGCAATCGGACTACCTGCGTAAGTACCACCTAATCCACCTGGATTTGGTGCATCCATCACTTCTGCACGACCAACTACACCCGAAATTGGGAAACCACCACCTAAGCTTTTCGCCATGGTGATCAAGTCAGCTTTAGTCTCGTAATGGTTCATTGCAAACAATTTACCAGTACGTGCAAAACCAGACTGAACTTCATCTGCTACCAATAAAATACCGTGCTTATCGCAAATAGCACGTAAACGTTTTAAGAACTCGGCTGGTACAACATGGAAACCACCTTCCCCTTGTACTGGCTCAAGCACAATCGCTGCAACATCATGCGGTGCAATATCTTCACTGAAAATATCTTCAACACTTTCAATTGCCGCGTCTACTGAAATACCTTTTGCAGGCACAGGGTAACGTGCGTGGAACACACCAGCTGGCATAACACCGAAATCACGTTTGTAAGGCGCAGTTTTACCTGTCATTGCCATCGTCATGAATGAACGACCGTGGAAACCGTTACCAAAAGTGATAATGCCGTGACGACCAGTGTAACAACGGGCAATCTTCACCGCATTTTCAACTGCTTCTGCACCTGTTGTGAAAAAAGCAGACTTGGCAGGTCCTGCAATTGGTGCACGCTCATTAATACGCTCAGCTAAAGCGACATAGCTCTCATAAGGTGTAACTTGATAGGCAGTATGAGTAAATTTAGTTAATTGTTCAGTTACCGCTGCAATTACTTTAGGGTGGCGATGGCCTGTATTTAAAACCGCAATACCACCAGCAAAGTCGATAAATTGGTTACCTTCCTTGTCCCAAAGCGTGGCATTTTCAGCTTTTTCAGCGTACCACTGACACATCACGCCTACGCCACGTGGAGTTGCTTGCTGTTTACGTGCGTTAAGTGCAGAATGTTGATTATCCATTTGATTCCCTCATATTTTCATCATCAGTTGCAGCTTTGGTTTTTACATCCTGTGCTTAATTTTCAGGGTGCTTTACAACAACTGCCTATGCATGTAATTTCGCTCGTCTAGCGGCAACTGACGAGAGCCATTTTTTAACTGTAGGAGAGAGCCAATTGCGTAGTTTACTTGGAGATCATTTGTTACAACGGCTCCAACAGGACATCGAGGGTAAACTCCATCAGCGACTTTTTCGTTGTCTACGCGCTGCCATTATTGATGGAGTGGTTCAACCAAAAACGCGCTTGCCCGCTTCACGGGATTTGGCCAGTGAAATTCATGTTTCGAGAAATACAGTTCTTACTGCCTACGAACAACTACAAGCTGAAGGCTATTTAGAAGCACGTACAGGCCATGGCACATGGGTTGCAGAGAAACTACCCGAAAGCTTTTTAAATACAAAGAATGAAAAAAAGAAAACTAATATTCATAAGGTTCAAAACTCTTATGCACTATCACAGCGTGGTTCAAATTTATTAGGCTATGCAGCAGCGTCTCCACATCAATGGGGTGCATTTGTACCAGGAGCTCCGGACGTTACCGAGTTTCCACATCATATTTTTAGCCGTATTCAAGCAAAATTAAGCCGTGAGCCAGACATTAACCGCCTTATCTATAGCAACGCGGGCGGATGTATTGAACTCCGAAGTGCCTTGGCAGACTACTTACGGGTTGCCCGTTCAGTCCAGTGCGATGCTGACCAGATTATTATTACCGAAGGTATTCACCAAGCGATTGATTTAGTCTCACGTGCACTCAGTGACATTGGTGACCGGATCTGGATTGAAGATCCAGGCTATTGGGGAATGCGTAATACTTTACGTATTAATGGCGTTGATATTCAACCAATGCCAGTCGATGCCGAAGGTATTATCCCCGAAGAAAATCCGGTTAAACCACCTAAACTCATTTTTGTCACGCCCTCACACCAATATCCACTCGGTTCACATTTAAGCCTAGATCGCCGACGCAAATTGATTGAAATTGCCCGCCAGCACAATAGCTGGATTGTAGAAGATGATTACGACAGTGAGTTCCGTTTCTCAGGCCAGCCGTATCCATCTTTACAAGGTTTAGAAAATGATGCGCCAGTGCTGTACATGGGCACGTTCAGCAAAACCATTTATCCATCTTTAAGAATTGGCTATTTGGTAGTGCCTAAGCCGCTCTTTTCACCCTTACGGATTGTGGCAGCTGAACTCTATCGTGGTGGACATTTGCTCGAACAAAAAGCTTTAGCTGAATTTATTCGTGAAGGCCATTATGAAGCTCATATTCGTCGTATGCGTCTGCTCTATGGCAAACGGCGTGATTACTTAGTGAGCCTTATTAAACGCTATCTAGGGCCTGAATTTATCCACGAATACGATGAAGCAGCAGGGTTACATCTGGTTTTAAAACTACCAAACTCTTGCGATGATGTCGCGATTGCAGCCACTGCACTTGAACGGGGTGTTAAAGTTCGCCCACTTTCACAGTATTACATGCAATCACATGCCCACGCGCAACGTGGTTTGCTCATGGGCTTTGCCTGCGTCAATGAAAAAGACATGGTGATGGCTTTTGGTGTGCTACTCCAGTGCTTACGTGAAGCAGGTGTATCAACCCTGAATTAATTCTTTAATCTCATCATACTGAATAAAAAAGAGCCTCATAAAGAGGCTCTTTTGATTTCTAAAATATTAAACTAACTTTTCTTCTTGAGTATGAGTGAGATGAGTTGTTCTACGGTCTTTACCCCAACCCAGTTTTTCCGACAATATTCCGAAGAACACAATAATGCCGAACAATGCTGTGGTGTAAATTACTTCTTTAAAATATGTACCTTCAATCAGCATGGTGAGAATTGCCCCAATAATTGCAAAGATCACCACATAAGTCAGATAAGGGAACATCCACATTTTAAAGTCAATTTTCACCCCTTCAGCTTCTAGTTTTTTACGCATACGAAGCTGCGAATAAGCAATGGTCAAATACACATACAGTGTTGCCGCGCCAGTCGTTAGCATGAAAAAGTCATAAACATCCATACTCTTGGTTGCAGTTAAAATCACGGCAATCACAGAGAAAAAGCATGACACAATTACGCCAACCCACGGGCTGCTTTTACTGTTCACAGAACCAAAACTTTTCGGTGCATCACCACGTTTAGCTAAAGAAAACAACATACGTGAACACGTGTAAAGTGCTGAGTTAAAGCAACTACATACCGAAGTTAACACCACAAAATTCACAATATGGCGAGCCCCCGGAATACCAAGTGCACTTAACGTTACGCTATAGGTTCCCCAAGTCGAATCTTTCAAAAGTTCATTGTTGTGAGGAATTAAACATACCGCGACAAACATTGAACCCACATAGAATAAAATAATTCGCCAAACCACTGAGTTAGAAGCTTTACGAATTTCTTTAGAGGGATTTGCCGATTCTGCCGCCGCTACAGTAACAATTTCAGCACCAATATAGGCAAACATGACCCCAAGCAAGGCGGTAATGACGGATGATCCTCCATTTGGCATAAAGCCTTGAGAGGTTAAGTTACTAATACCAGAAGCAGCCGGATTACCCCACGGCCATAAATGCATGATGGCCAAACTACCAATCACAAGGAAAATAACAATCGCGATAACTTTAATGAGCGCAAACCAGAACTCGAATTCACCATAATTTTTCACGTTTTGTAAATTGACTACGACCAATGCGACAATGACCACGACCATATAGGCCCAGATTGGTATAAACGGGAACCAATTGTTTAGGATTTTACCTGCCACATAAGCTTCCCATCCCATGAGCATTGCGAGAGTACACCAATACAACCAGCCAATTGAAAAGCCTGCCCAACGACCAATCGCACGGTCTGCGTAAGTTGAAAAAGAGCCACTATCAGGGTTTAAAACGGCCATCTCGCCTAACATCCGCATGATGAACCAAACGAGTAGACCACCCAAAGCGTAAGTTAGAAAAACAACAGGGCCCGTATTGTAAATAATGCTACCTGAGCCCACGAATAGAGAACCACCAATAACCCCTGCAATTGAGATCATCGTTAGATGGCGTGATTTAAGTCCATGTTTTAAACTTTGGGAGTGATTGGCTTCAGAACCATTTTGATGAGCTGCCATATCATTTTCCTTAATATATGGAGGATATCGGCCAATCTCGGAAATCCTCCGAAGCCAACTATATCCCCTAAAAATTTAGCCGTTTTGCCCAATTCCTAAAACAGAAAATTCACTGAGCTTATCCGGCGCTTCCGTATGCATACTTCCAATGGCTTTAATTTGTCGTTTCGGCCCTGAAGAAACGAGAGCCATTTTTGGAATAAAAGAGAGAGCCAATTGCAAAATTTATACGCAAAATTGGCTCTTTTTAGATTGCATGTAGGTAAATGTTTTTAGTTTTTATTTTAAAAATGAATAAGTTTTACTTTAATTAGATTGGAATTATTTAGTTTTGCTCAGAAATTAATAAAGCTTTCGTACCTTTTTCTAAAGCTCTAAATATATGTTTCTGGTCGGCAGGGTAACAAATATAGTCTCCAACACTGAGTTCAACTGCCTCATCAATTAGACCAACCAGAGCCTTTCCTTCCACCACAATAATATGCTCCACAGAACCGACTGGATGTGGTTCTGAAAGACGGTCTTCACCCGGTTCAACAATCAGTAAATACACATCTCGACGTGCATGTGGTGGACAAGTCGCCAACAAAATCGCTTTGTAATTAGCAATTTCAGAGCTAACGGTTGGGCCATCTCCACAACGAATGACTTGTACCTGATTGCTTGGCTCTTCCATCAAACGCGCAAAAGGAATATTTAGTGCAACACAAAGTGCCCATAAGGTTTCAATGCTTGGGTTACCTTGCCCTGCCTCTAATTGTGAAAGTGTAGATTTGGCAACACCTGCACGACGAGCAACCTCTGCCAAAGAAAGCCCCGCTCTTTGGCGTTCACGGTTTAAACCTTTGGCAATAATTTCAATTGGCTGAGACATTCACCACATCCGTTCTATAAAAAAAACGATCGTTCGTTTTGACAAAACAATCAGACTTATTCATTATAATGGAAAATCGTTCGTTATATCATGCTATGACCACATACTCTCTTATTAAAAAACTTAGTAAAGACACCACCCGCTCGATTTTCTTTGTGTGTCTAGCGACGAGTATCGTTGGTATGTCTTTAGGTTCACTCGCAGCGAGCTATGGCTTAGCGCTCTGGATCCCACTTTGCCTATCAGTATTTGTGCTCGCAGGAACTGCTGAATTTATCTTTATTGGTTTTTTAGCAGTAGGTGGTAGCCCGATTGCTGCTGCAATTGCAGGACTACTCGTCAATTTACGGCATTTACCTTTTGGTATTGCGGTCAATGAATTAATCAGAGGTAAATTCTCTCGATATTTTGGGGCCCATATCATGAACGATGAAAGCGTTTTGTTTGGCATGGCACAGCCTGATTTTGAGACTAAAAAAGCCGCTTACTGGCTATGTGGTATATGCATCATGCTGAGCTGGCCTCTCGGTGTCACTGCGGGTTATTTTATTGGAACTGCTATTCCAGATCCGAAAACATTTGGCTTAGATGCAATTTTCCCCGCCATTTTAATTGCACTTACTTTTAATGCTTTAAAAAATAAATCTACTCGAAAAGCTGCATTTGCTGGATCAACTTTGGCACTGATTACCACACCTTTTTTGGCCTCAGGACTTCCAATTCTGCTTTCACTTTTTGGCTTAATATTTGGTAGAAAAAAATGAATCAACAATTACTCATTATTTTGGGCATAGGCTTGCTAGCACTTGGAACATATGGGATTCGGTTTGCTGGTTTTCACTTAGGTGCTAAGTTTACTTTTTCTGAAAAATACCAAGTTTTACTGTCAAACGGCGCAACTGTTTTGCTCTGTGCGATTGCGGTCACGACGACATTTTTTGAAGGCCAAGATTTTGCGGGATTCGCGCGTATATTGGGTGTTGGATTTGCGCTTTTATTAGTTTGGAAAAAAGTACCGCTGTTATTGGTAATTTGCTTGGCAGCCGCTGGTACAGCACTGTTACGTTTGCTTGGAATTGAGTAATAAAAAAGGCGAGATAAACTCGCCTTTTTTAAAATTTTGCTTAGAACGGTAAATCGTCGTCTAAATCAGCTGGTGCAGACGCAGGCTGTTGTGGTGCTTTAGGAGCAAAGCCACCACCTTGCGGGCTGTTGCCACCATTACCAAAACCTGCTGGGTTGCTGCCATAGCCGCCACCACTATTTTGGTTATAACCACCACCTTGGTTATTATTATTTTGATAACCATTACCACCTTGTTGAAGTGCGTTAAAACGTGGTTGATTAAAATCATTGCCGCCAGCGAACCCTTGTTCACCTTGTTGACGACCATCTAACATTTGCATCTGTTCGCCACGAATTTCTGTTGTATAGCGCTCTTGACCATTTTGATCAGTCCACTGACGCGTGCGTAATGAACCTTCAATATAAACCTTAGAACCTTTACGTAAGAACTGCTGAGCAATTTCCCCTAAACGGTTATGCAAAACAATACGGTGCCATTCTGTTTGTTCTTTACGCTCACCTGAAGTTTTATCGGTCCAAGCTTCACTTGTCGCGATCGAAAATTGAGTCAACGAACCCCCATTTGGAAAGGTTTTTGTTTCAGGATCACGACCCAAAGTACCAACCAAAATAACCTTATTTACACCACGCATTAGCTGTCTTCATCCTATACATTTCTATGTTTTACTTTATAAGAGTTATGCTTAAATGGCTACCTCTTTACCGAACAACTGCGTTAAATCACGTCGCGCAGCCTCATCAAGTGACTGTTTATCGACTTTAATATAAGCAACTTGCTGGTCAGGCATTACCACAACTTCTTCTATACCACGAATTGCCAATAGCTGTGTGGTCCACTCATTCACCTGTTGCACTTGCGGCAATGGCAACACAATAGATGACAAATACCGCGGCTGAGCTAAACCAAAACTAATTAGCAACCATATTATAGCAATCCCTGTTAAGACACTCCATCCAATCGCAGTATTATGTAACATCAATAATTGACCACCTAGTGTGCCACCAAAAAAAGCACCTAAAAACTGACTACTGGCATTTACACCCATAGCGGTTGCTTTTGACTGGATTGGAGCACATTTTGATAACCACGATGGCAATAATGCTTCCATCACATTAAACGCAATAAAGAAAATACCTAGGCCTGCGAGTAATACATATTTTGATTGATAACCAAATATGAGTAACAGCAAACCTGCAATAATCCCTGTAATTGCCGTTAAGAAAATACCTCGCATTTTGCGATATTTTTCAGCCACGATAATGCTTGGAAATGCAAAGAATAGACTAATTACTAACAGCGGCAGATACACCAGACCATGACTTGCTAAAGGAATATGTGCAAACTCGATGAGCTGTGAAGGCACATAAATAAACATGGCCGTAAGCAGTAAGTGCAATGCAAAAACCGAGACATGCAAACGGTTTAAATCACCCATTTGAATGACTTGCTTAAGCTGCGCCATATAGCCTTGCTGATAATTACGATGATGACGAGTCACTTTAGGTACAAGCAAGAGCATCAAAATCGCGATTAAGCCCATAATGGTCGTGACAAAGAATAGGCCTGAAATACCTACAATGCTTGTGAGCCAAGGTCCAAGACTAAAAGCCACCATAAAAGACAAACCAATACTCATGCCCATGGCAGCCATGGCTTTAGTGCGCTGCTCTTCACGCGTAACATCTGCCAAAAGTGCCATCACGACTGCTGAAACAGCACCCGCACCTGCTATGGCACGACCAATAATCACGCCATAAATCGTGTCAGATAAACCGGCAATAGCACCACCAATAGCAAAAAGTAACAAGCCAAGCACCACGAGAGGTTTACGGCTAAAACGGTCAGCAAGTAAGCTAAATGGAATCTGTAAAATCGCCTGACTTAAACCATAGACACCCACAGCCAAACCAATGAGTGCTGGAGTCGCATATTGATATGACTGCCCGACTACAGAAAAGACAGGAATAATCATGAACAAACCCAACATGCGTAGCGCAAAAATACTACTTAAGGCAAAAGTTGAGCGACGTTCCAAAGCATTCATCATATCAATACACGTTTATCAAACTAGGCAAATTATAAGCCGATTCGTTTCTAAAAATACGGGACACCTTATTTAAATTAACGATTTCAGCTTAAAAAAATAAAGAGGCATTTAGCCTCTTTATTTTAAACATCTTTACTGAAAATTAGCTTAAGACGAATGTGGATGGCGTTTACTATATTGAATTGAAGCAAATACAGCCCAAACAATAAATGCTACACCAATTAAACCTGTTACCACTTCTGGTACATGTACGCCTGTACCACTTGCAATCATAATGAATGCTAAAGCACCAATTGCATAATGTGCACCATGTTCTAAGAACACATAAGCATCTAACGTGCCTTTTTCAACAAGATAAACTGTCATTGAACGGACAAAAATAGCACCAATTGCAAGACCAAGCATAATCACGACAACATCGCTGGTAATTGCAAATGCACCTATCACACCGTCAAAACTAAAAGATGCATCTAATACTTCTAGATATAAGAAGCCACCGATACCCGCTTTAACTACACCAGAAGAGGCGCCTGATCCATCTTTCATAATGGCGTTGCCATCTTCATCAATTTCAGGTTCACCGCCTAACATATGGCTTAATACTTCTACACCGATATAAACCACAATGCCCCAAATACCAGCCATAGTCACAACAAGGCGCTGCGATTCATCAACATTGGCTGCCATAATTAACATCGCGATTAGGGCAATAAAAACAGACATTGCAGGTACGCTAGCTAAGCTAGAAAGTTTAGCTTCAAGCCATCTGAACCAATGAGTTTCTTTTTCCTCATCAAAGAAGAAGTTTAAGAAAACTAATAATAGGAATGTTCCACCAAAAGCTGAAATCTCGGCGTGGTGGGCCATTAAACGTTCAGAGTAAGTTTTTGGATCGTTGAGTGCTAATTTAGCCACCTCAATCATTCCCATATCCGCAGTCACGGCAACAATCGCCACTGGGAAAATTAAACGCATACCAAAAACGGCGATTAAAATACCCACCGTCAAAAACAGCATTTTCCAGAAAGGATCCCAATTACGCAGAACCGATGCATTGACAACAGCATTGTCAAAAGATAAAGAAACCTCCATCACAGCTAAAATGGCTGTAATCGTTAAAGCTTTAAGCATGGTAGACACGCCAGCTTCAGGTCCATGGGTAAAACCCCAATACGCGGATAGTGCTAAACACACTACCGTAAAAAATATCGAAAATCGGAAATGCTTCATGGATCAGACCTATGCCAAGAATTAAACTTAATCTTTCTTTAAAAACGCGGCTATTATATCGATAATTCACCATAAAATGATGTCGTTTTGTGCCGTTATTACGCTTACTTTATCCCTATGTTAAATAAAGAAATTTATGAATTTCAATTAACTCATTAATCGTATTAAATATTTTCCTAAGATATAAGTGCCATTATTATTTTTGTATTTTAAAATTGATTTAGAATCCTGTTTTGCACGTCTTATTTTAAATGGAATGGTTTTATGCTTTTTTCTCAAGAACTCTGGCAACGCAATTTAAATTTATATCAAAAAATTCTCGACCTTCCTTTTAATCAGGAACTTGCCAGTGGAACTTTAGATAAAGAAGCGTTTTGTCATTATGTGATTCAAGATGCTCAATATCTTGTTGCCTACGGCCGCGTTTTAGCCGTTGCAGCAGCAAAGGCTTTTGAAGCTGACGATATTATGCAATTTTCAGATGCAGCCAAAATTGCAATTGTGGTTGAACGCAGTTTGCATGATGACTTCATGAAAAATTTTGGCGTAACCAAAGAAGAATTTAAAAATACGCCATTAACTTTGGCCGGCCATCATTACACTTCATTTTTAACCGCAACTGCTTGGTCTGAGAGTTATCCTGTGGTGCTTGCAGCACTGTTACCTTGCTTCTGGATTTATGCCGAAGTCGGTAAAGATATTGTAAACAAATCAATTCCAAATAATCCTTACCAGGCATGGATTGATACCTATGCAGGCGAAGAGTTCCATACCGCCGTTCGTAATGTGATTGCGACAGTTGATAAAGTTGCAGCACGTTGTGATGCTGATACTTTAGAGAAAATGCATGCCGCATACACCATGGGTGCAAAACTTGAGTGGTTATTTTGGGATAGCGCCTACCACAAAAGACAATGGTTAGGTTTAGATCATATTTAAAACTTCAAAAGAATCGGTCAGATGGTTCAATACTCTGATCGATTTTCACTAAAATGCGAGACAGATATGTATATCGGCGAATTAGCATCTTTAACTGGAGCCACTCCTAAAGCCATTCGGCATTATGAGAAATTAGGCTTGCTACCTGTGGCAAAAAGAAAGGGAAATTATCGTATTTATGAAGCGATTGATGTTCAATCAGTTAAGATGATTCGCCTCGCGCAAGCTGTCGGATTTAGCCTTTCAGAACTGTATGATTTGTCTGCTTTAAAATATAAAAATAATCGATTTCCTGTAGAAGTTGCACAACAGCTCATTCATAAAAAGAATCAACAAATTATTGAGCAAAAAGCAGCATTAACTCGTTTACAAGAAGATTTAAAGCAACTGGAGAATGAGATTATTCATACTTATATGACCAATAAAATTTCGGCTTAAAACAACCCATTAAAATTTGAAATAGCTTTCAAAATTAGTGCTTGACTCTGACCTTAGGGTAAAGGTTTATCGTAATGACTTCGTTTATTACGGATAAATAAAATGAGCGCTCATCTTTCTACATTTAAAAATTCAACAGCATTAATTACAGGAGCATCTTCAGGAATAGGCAAAGCCTATGCTCAAAAACTTGCATCTTTAGGCATTCATTTAATTTTGACTGCACGCTCCGAACAAAAGCTGAATGATTTAGCTGATGAACTTAGAAAAAAATATAACGTAAATGTTGAGGTTATCGTTTTAGATTTAGCTCAATCCAATTCAGCTCAAATATTATTTGATGAAGTGCAGGCTAGAAAATTATCGGTAGAAATTTTAATTAACAACGCAGGATTTGGAAAATGGACTAAATTCCTAGATCAATCTGTATCTACCTATCAAGAAATGATCACGCTGAATATCAGCAGCGTAACGTCTTTATGTTATTTATTCTTGCCTCATATGCTTGCTAACAAAAAAGGCATCATGATTAATATTTCATCTACAGGAGCATTCCAACCTCTCCCATACATTGCTGTTTATGGGGCAAGTAAATCTTACGTATTACAATTTACTGAGGCGCTGGCAGGAGAATATGCATCTTCGGGTGTTAAATTTCTGGCAGTTTGTCCGGGCAATACGGAAACCAATTTTACTCAGGTGGCAAATGCCGATACGAGTGGCATGAAAAGCTCTACAGTCGACGATGTTGTATCTGCAACGGTTAAAGCATTAGATAAGAATAAAGCAACTGTTGTGGTGGGATGTAGCAACTATTTGACGTCTCAATTACCTCGAATTCTTTCTCGCCAAAAGATGATCAATTTAGTTGAAGGGATGCTCAAAACCCGCGTTATCGATCCGTCATAAAGCTAGTTCAATTTAAAAGATTAAGGGCTATCTCTTAATCTTTTAATGCTGAAATAGTTGCCAGCCATAAATTAAACCTGCCGCGGCAACCACCCAACACAGTGTTGCCAAACCTAGACATGACCACATCGACAGACGCGTTGCAAGTACATAGACCGCCACTAAATAAATGGCATATGGAATAAGTGACCATAGGCCAAACAGAGCTGTTTTCTGTAAAGCCTCAGCTCCTTTTTGCTGATAAACAATCACATGAGCAATCAAAGCGAATGTAGGAAAAAGCGGGACTAAACCTGCAATATAAAATGCCTTACTTTTCGATAAAACCGAAATGATGAGAACAACCCCAGCCCCCAACATACATTTTAAAAATAACGCCCACATGCGCTTATCCTATCTGGTCATTTCCATATCAAAACGCTGTATTGTGCGCTTTTCAGAGAAAATTAACAGCGACCAAAGCAATCAGTGCTGGAACTGCCTGAATATAAATAATCTTTTTACTGGCTGTCAGTCCGCCATAAATACCTGCAATGAGCACGCAACCTAAAAAGAAATTGGCAATTGATGTCGCAAACGGTGCATCTGCAAATAAAGCCCAGAATAAACCCGCTGCCAAAAAGCCATTATAAAGACCTTGGTTTTGTGCCATGACTTTGGTGAGTTTTGCTTTTTCTGCATTATTTCCAAAGGCTTTCATGCCATAGGGTTTGTCCCACAAAAACATCTCTAACACTAAAATATAGACATGTAATATTGCAATTAAACCCACTAAAACTTGTCCGATCATACAATTTTCCTTTTTATTTTAAAGATATGAAAAAAGATCAGTCTCTCGACTGATCTTTTAATGTTTTACGGCTTTAACAATACTTTGCCTTGACGAGCACCTTGTGTTGCTTTTTGAGCAGCTGTTTTAATCTCATCAAAACTAAATACACCCTCAACAGGAAGGATTAATTTTTTCTGAGTCGCTAACGTTAATAACTCGACAATAAGCTCTTTTTTGCGTTCTGCTGGCATTTCTTTGTTGACCACACTCGCCCAGAAACCTTTTACAGTTGCTTGTTTAAAGATGAGATCACCAGATGAAATTTGCATGGTTTCACCTGTCATACTTCCAAACGAAACCAATAGGCTATTTTCACTAAGCAAGTTCAGCATTTCACCACTTGCACTTCCGCCAATCGAGTCCACGCCAGCAATTAAAGGTTGGTCACCATGAAGCTGTTTAACTTGCTCTTTCCAGTTAGGCTGATCGGTTGCTACAACATGTTGAATGCCTAATGCTTGCATCTCTGCAATTGCATCAGTACGACGAACTAAATTAATTACGGGTAAACCACGTGCCTGCGCAATCATGGCAACCGTTTTACCTACTGCACCATTCGCTGTGTTTTGAATTAACCATTGACCCAGTTGAACATTTACAAAGTCCAACAGCATGAGGGCACTAATTGGCATACCAATCAGCTGTGCTGCTGTTTCGTCATCAATTTCATTATTGAGTGGAATAAGCCCTTGAGCTGGTGCAATAAAGTATTCAGCCCAACTACCATGCACAGCTGCAACTGCAATACGTTGACCTACCTGTACATGAGTAACGCCTTCACCCAGCGCATCTACAATACCAACAGCTTCACTACCACCAATAGCGGGTAAAGTAGGCTTGTAGCCATAACTTCCACGTACCGTCCATACATCATGATTATGGATTGGAGACATGATTGTTTTGATACGAACTTCGCCTGCTTTTGGTTCTGGCTTTGGCATATCCGCCTGCTCTAAAACGTCTACAGGTTCGCCAAAATTACCATGGATAATACTTCGCATGCTTTATTCCTCTATCGGTTTTAAGAGTTGTTGGGTAGTTTCTAAAGCTAGATGTAGATGCGCTTTGTCTTGCGACAATTTTGTGAGTAAAGCGGCACCTAACCATAACTGATACATGACTTGCGCAGTTTTTAAAGGGTCAATGTGTTTTGGAATTGATCCTTCTTGTTGGCCTTCTTTGAGTAGCAAAGCCAAACGTTGCGTTAATTTGTGCACACCGTCATTGAGAATTTGACGCATATCTTCTGACAAGTCAGAAACCTCTGCGGCCAACTTCACAATCAGGCAGTTTTCAGCCCAGCTACCATTTACCGGATCATCAATCCATGCCTGCCATAACGCCATTAAACGGGCGTGGGCACTTTGTTCACTGTGCTGCCAAAGCTGTTCCATACGAACTTTATAGTCAGCCATGTATTGCTCTAGCAACGCACAGCCAAACGCCTCTTTCGAAGCAAAGTAGTGATAGAACGAACCTTTAGGTACGTCACAAGCCTTTAAGATTTCTTGTAAACCAACGCCGACAAATCCTTTGTGTAATACCAGCTCAAAACTGGTATCCAAAATGTGTTGTCGTGTGGTTTCGCTTTTATTTAATCGTTTCATGCATACACAATACTCCACTATTAGACCAGTCGTCTAGTAAAATTATGTTGCTCATTAAAATTTGCTAAGAGTAGAAATCAAAAGAGAGGAATGTTAAAAATACAACCTGCTTAATTAAACAAATTTTGTCGATTGTCGTTTAACCGTCACAATTTGTCGCTTTAAATCATTTTGTACCACTTGAACAATTTTAAATCGTTATCATATATAGGGTCTGTTGTTTATAACCAGTCACACTGCACGAGACTGATCAATCAACACCTAAATTTTCATTAATACATAATTGAGATGTTTTATGAGCCAAAGTCATATCCGTATTCGAGGCGCACGTACCCATAATTTAAAAAATGTGTCTCTCGATATTCCACGCGATAAATTTGTGGTAATTACGGGGTTATCAGGTTCAGGAAAATCTTCTCTTGCCTTCGATACCCTCTATGCCGAAGGACAACGCCGCTACGTCGAATCACTTTCAGCCTATGCCCGTCAGTTTTTATCGCAAATGGAAAAGCCTGAAGTAGACTCGATTGAAGGTTTATCTCCAGCGATTGCGATTGAGCAAAAATCTACCAGTCATAACCCACGTTCAACCGTGGGTACCATTACCGAAATTTATGACTATTTGCGTTTGCTCTATGCGCGTGTCGGTACACCGTACTGTCCTGAACACGACTTGCCGATGGTCGCGCAAACTGTTTCTGAAATGGTCGATGCAGTAAAAACACTTGAAGAAGGCACAGCACTGATGTTGCTTGCCCCTGTAGTTCGTGAACGTAAAGGTGAATACAGCAACTTGTTCGAACAGCTACAAGGACAAGGTTTTGTTCGTGCGCGTGTCGATGGCGAAATCATTGATATTGATACGCCACCTGAACTCGATAAAAAGAAAAAGCACACCATTGAAGTTGTTGTTGACCGTTTTAAAGTACGTGAAGATTTAGGTAACCGTATTGCCGAATCATTTGAAACTGCATTACGTTTGGGCGGTGATATTGCGGTTTTGTCATGGATGAATGGCGAACATCCAGACCGCGTTTTTTCTGCAAAACACTCATGTCCTAAATGTGATCGAGCTGTAGCAGAACTTGAGCCTCGTTTATTTTCATTTAACAACCCGTTTGGTGCCTGCCCTGTTTGTGATGGTTTAGGTACTCGCAGTCATTTTAGCTCTGAAAAGCTCATTCCAAATCCTGAGCTTGCGATTAGTGAAGGTGCAATTCGTGGTTGGGATCGTCAACGTCCATATTATTATTCGATGCTACAAAAAGTTGCCGACCATTTTGGTTTCCAACTTGATACACCTTGGAACCAGTTAGATAAAGATACTCAAAAGAAATTTTTACAAGGTACGGGCAAAGAAAAAGTCGATTTAAGTTATATCGATGAACGTGGCCGCAAACACACGCGCGTACAACCTTTTGAAGGAATTTTGCCGCACCTTGAACGTCGTTACCGTGAAACTGAAAGTAACTATGTACGAGACGATTTAGCCCAATATCTATCGAATGCCGCTTGCGATGCCTGCGACGGTTCACGTCTAAATGAAATTTCACGCAACGTTCGGGTCAAAGATAAGACCATTGCACAAATCACCAAGATGTCGATTGGTGATGCTGAAAACTATTATCAAGATCTCAATCTTGAAGGCGCTAAAGGTGAAATCGCCGATAAAATCTTTAAAGAGATTCGCGAGCGTTTACACTTCCTCGTCAGCGTCGGCTTAAATTATCTCAGTCTCGCTCGTTCGGCAGAAACCTTGTCAGGCGGTGAAGCTCAGCGTATTCGTCTTGCTTCGCAAATTGGTGCAGGTTTGATGGGCGTGATGTATGTACTCGATGAACCCTCGATCGGTCTGCATCAACGTGATAATGATCGCTTATTACAAACGCTGATTCGCTTACGTGATTTGGGTAATACCGTGCTTGTGGTTGAACACGATGAAGATGCAATTCGTGCTGCGGATCATATTATTGATATCGGACCTGGTGCAGGGATTCATGGCGGTGTCATTATCGGTGAAGGTAGCTATGACGAGATTGCGAGCAATAAAGACTCTCTTACAGGTCAATATCTTTCAGGCAGCCTAAAAATTGCGATACCTACGCAACGTACCCAATCGCCACGCCCAGATGAATTCATCAAACTCTCTGGTGCAAGTGGTCATAACCTTAAAAATGTCGATTTAAAAATTCCGCTCGGCATTATGACTTGTGTGACTGGTGTTTCAGGTTCCGGTAAATCAACACTGATTAACCGTACTTTGCTTCCATTGGCAGCAACACAGCTCAATGGTGCAACCACACTGACCGCAGAAAAGTTTGATTCGATTGATGGCTTACAGCATTTAGATAAAGTGGTTGATATTGACCAAAGTCCAATTGGTCGTACCCCACGTTCGAATCCTGCCACGTATACAGGCTTATTTACGCCTATTCGTGAATTATTTGCGCAAACACCTGAAGCCAAAGCGCGTGGTTATAGCGCAGGTCGTTTCTCGTTTAACGTGAAAGGTGGACGTTGTGAAGCTTGTGAAGGCGATGGCATGATCAAAGTCGCGATGCATTTCTTGCCTGATATGTATGTGCCTTGCGATGCTTGTCATGGCAAGCGTTATAACCGTGAAACTTTAGAAGTTGGTTATAAAGGCAAGAACATTTCAGACGTATTAGAAATGACCGTTGAAGATGCGGCTGAGTTCTTTAATGCAATTCCTGTGATTCATCGTCGTTTAGATACTTTAATGCAAGTAGGCCTGGGATATATTCGTTTAGGTCAAGCTGCAACGACACTTTCAGGCGGTGAGGCGCAACGCGTTAAATTAGCTCGCGAGTTAGCAAAACGTGATACGGGTAAAACCTTATATATCTTGGATGAGCCGACGACAGGCTTACATTTCCATGATATTGCCAAGCTACTCGACATTTTGTACGAGCTACGCAACAAGGGTAATACCATTGTGGTGATTGAACATAACCTTGATGTGATTAAAACAGCGGACTGGGTTGTGGACTTAGGCCCTGAAGGTGGTTCAGGCGGTGGGATGATCATTGCCGAAGGCACACCTGAACAAGTGGCTGATGTTGAAATTTCTCATACTGGGCGTTTCTTAAAGCCGATGTTGAAGTAATTTATTGAATGAAAAAGCCGGAAATCATTTCCGGCTTTTTTTATCCCTCAACTGCATTTCGCCCTCGGGCTTTAGCTCTTAATAGTGAACGGTCAGCTTTCTCTAAGAGCTCTATCCAACTCGCCGCTCCTATTGCAAAACCAATACTCACAGACACATGCAATTTTTCATCTGAACCTGACAAATCAATTTCTTGTAAA
This sequence comes from Acinetobacter sp. V102_4, assembly GCF_031799005.1. Taxonomy (NCBI): domain Bacteria; kingdom Pseudomonadati; phylum Pseudomonadota; class Gammaproteobacteria; order Moraxellales; family Moraxellaceae; genus Acinetobacter; species Acinetobacter sp. V102_4. The sequence continues at coordinate 71,946 of NZ_JAVQNR010000032.1, forward strand.
GAAATCGCAATACGAATTTTTTCTGCCAAAAGGCGAGCATCTACAAATTGCACCTGCTCTAACAATATTAAAAATTCATCTCCGCCATAACGAACAATTAAATCTGAACTTCTTATATTTTGCTTTAATTGCTCAGCAATATTAACAATGACATGATCACCTACAATATGCCCATATTGGTCATTCACCTGTTTAAAACGATCAATATCTATAATCATTAAACAAGTCTGCGTAAATTTTTGAGGATAACTTTCAACAATTTTTAAATATTCAGATAAAGCGAGACGATTGGACACACCAGTTAATGGATCAGTATTGGCAATATTCTTTAATTGAAATTCAAAAGCATCGCGTTGTTGCAACATACGCTGTAATCGATCAATCGCTTCAAATAGGGAAAAAAATTCACCTTTTGTTGTTACATTCATCTCATCTGTCCAATGATCAGAACTATGCGATAAATCTAAAATTAAAGTCCTCGCTTTAATTAAAGGGGAAAACACTCTTCTTTGCGCATAAATAAGGGTAAGTAAAGCTGTGACTAAAGAAATAGAAGAAATAAACAAAGTTAAAAGAAAATCATTTCTGGCTATTACATTTTCTTTAGCCGCGATCACTATACTTTCATTAAGAATGTAAGTTTGTAAATCAACTACAGTGGTAAATTTACCCACTATGGCTTCTGTTAATTGAGTAGCACTTAAAAAATATGGTTCTCCCTTTTGGCTTTCTTCTAAAAGCCTTTCAACAACTGGAATACCCTTATCTATAAATTCTAATTTTACTTGTGAATATAATCGACGATATTCAGGTGTTTTAGCCTGTTCAGGCTGCAAGGTATCAACCAATATCCATAAATATCTTGCTTGATGCTGGGTCTGTAAAGAGCGCGCCCGATTATTACTTGGAATTTCTTCATTAAAGCTCACAGGAGCAATAATATTAGATGCCATACGTCCAGCCTGATCTCGCATATCGGTCAGAACTATAATCAGCGTAAAATAATTAGAAATACGGCTATCTTTACTTTTTAGCTGTAACATCAGTTTTTGCAGTATTTCCCTACAATTATCCCATGCTCCAAACATCCCTAAAATGGCATTATCCATTTGGACGGAATTTCGCGCTCCATATGGAATTTCACCATAATAGTCGACCACATGCCGAGCTTGTCTAAGATTTTCTTTGAAGTTGGTTTGCAGCTCATTTGCTAATGAAACATAACCTGCTTGTTGTAAGATAAGGATACTTGTATCAATTTGCGCATCAACAATTAAACGAAATTTTTTTAATTCTTGCTGATTCTTTAATAAATCATGAGGACTGCTCGACATCATTTTGTTGGCTGGAGCACGCTCCTTAGAAACTTTATAGGCAATATCGGCTACAGCTCTTAAGCTTTTTATTTCGGCTAAGGCTTGTCTAGTTTTTATATAATCCTGATAGCTTCCCACAATGAGGGGGATCGCCATGAATAATAAGGACAAAATAATAACCAGCATAAAAAAGAACAGTCGATTACTAATGTGCTCTGAACGTAACCCTGACATTTCTAGCTGGTACTCCGTAAATGTCCTGCCATTTTTACTACGATATAAATTAGGCTTAAATCCATCCTAGCATTTTAATAACTAGAATTTCATCAATAAACCCTTCATTTCTCTTTTATTAATTATACGTTTCCTACATTTTAGTAAGCTTAAATAATAAACGGGATCGAAAAATTGAATGATTTTTATAAAAAAACTCTATTTTACAGATTAAAAATTTTTAGCAATGATAGTAAAATATATTTAGTTATCCTCTTGGATGCACTTCTCCCAGCATCCACTGCCCAGCTTTAAGCTGGGTTCTTTTTGATCTATTATTTTCCAATAAATTTCATATAACTTTTCTTATAATTTTAAGATTTTCTTATAGATAAAAAAAAGCTCAACCTTGGGGAAAGCTGAGCTCGTAAAATCTGATGTGCTACACACATCGTATCTGGGCAAGCACTTTAAATCCTAAAAACGTTAGGTAGTGAACTTTGCAATTAAATTATGTGACTTATCTCTACTTTTGTAAAGTCGATTAAATTAATCAGAATTCAAAATTTAATCGATTTTTCAACTTAAAATAGAGATTTCTTTTATTTTATTCACTTATATAATAATTAAAAATAGTTAAATTTTTTAGTTAAACTAATCCAAATATTGTTAACTATTCCTCAAAATATTACAAATTCGATAAGAAAACGATGATTTTTTATTCGCATTGTAAACAATATTATACTTTTATTAATGTTAAAACCGATCACATTAATCTATTTTTCCAATCACAATTGTAATAACTTTTAAACATTTACTTCTAAATTCCCTATGAAATATAATTATTAGCCTCTTGTAAATGTTCATTTTTTTATCAGGTTGACAATTTACTTTTCATTTGATTAGTTTTTCACCAATTTTAACATAAGTGTCAAATATCTTTAACATTCCCTTTTTTTCATTATTGACTTCATAAATTGTTACAATACAATGACCCCAGCTTTATCTCTTGTTATTGCTGGAAATGATTATGAAAAAACTTGGTTTAGCCACTGCTGTATTATTAGCCATGACCGGTGCTCATGCTTATCAATTTGAAGTTCAAGGTCAATCTGAATATGTTGACACAACTGCAAACGATAAAAACTTCACTGGTGACGTTGCTGGTACATTCTATTTAAAAAATGTTGATACCGCTAAAGGTCCATTAGCTGAAGCAGCTTTCTTGAACCAAGCTTCTAGCGTATCTTTAGGCTATAGCTACCAACAGTATGACCAAAACAATGTAAATTACCACATTGGTACATATGGTGTTAAAGGTGAGGCTTACGTTCCTACTCCTTACCTTCCTGTATATGCTAGCGCAACTTACAACCACACTGATGTTGATGGTAAAAACAACTTCTCTAAAGATGACAACGGTGACCGTTATGCATTAGAAGTTGGTGCTATGTTGTTACCTAACTTCTTGATGACTGTTGGTTATACAAGTGTTGCTAACCAATTCGCTTTAGACAACTTTGGCATCATCAGCAATGGTATCTACTCTGCTGTAAACCAAACTGCTGCGATCCAAAATGACCAAGATGCTATTACTGCACGTGCTAAATATGTAGGTCCAATCGATGGAACTAACATGGCAATCGGTTTTGAAGCTGCTGGTGCTTTCGGTGAAGAAAACCAATACGGTTTAAAAACTGACCTTTACTTAACTCCTAAGTTAAGTGTTGGCGCATCTTTCGTGGGTAACGATGGCGTAGCTGACATCAAAGGTAATGACCTTGGTGAATTCCGTCAAGCTTGGGGTGGTAACGTAAACTACTTCATTACTCCTGCTTTAGCAGTTGGTGCATCGTACATGAAAGCTGACGTTAAAAATGCGTCTACTAGCTACGATACACAAACTATCGGTTTAAATACTAAATTCCGTTTCTAATTTAATTTAGAAATCGAATTAAAAAAGGACTCTATTGAGTCCTTTTTTAATACCTATACATCTAAATATTAGCTTCGTACAATATTTAAGAAATACAGATGACGTTCGTATTGATCAATAATGTCTTGAATTAAATCTTCTTGCGTCCAATCCATTACATCATAGTTCTGGCCACCTTCTCGTAAAAACACTTCAGCCTGAAAATATTGCCCATCTTCTGCTTCTATACGCCCCATAAGAAAACTTGGTGGCAATGTTTCACGTGAAACAACTTTATAAATAAAATTAATTTCATTGTGATGGTCTACCCTAAGCTGCATACCATCTTCAAGTTGACTAATTGAAACTTCTAAATGACGGCGTTTCAATTCATGCTTAATATTTTCAAAAGCACGGCTTACCTGATTTTCAATATATTGCTTTACTTCGTCTTCACTATGAGGATAGTGCATGATTAATCCTAGACGCTGTTGCCAGCTTCGTGGATTATGAATAGCACGCGGTGTGATTCGTGCTTCCTGAATAGCAGTCATTTTAGTGACATCAAGATGCAAGGCCTTTATTAGTCCCCAGCTCATTAACAGCATGACGACAGTAAATGGTAATGCACTCATAATGATTGAGGACTGAAGTGCAGCCAATCCACCTACCAATAATAAAATAATGGCGAGTACAGCCATAAGCACTGTCCAGAACAAACGTTGCCAAGTCGGTGAGTTTTCTGTTTTTGCAGTTAAATAGTCGGTGACTAATGCACCTGAGTCGGCCGAGGTCACAAAAAATAAAACCACTAAAACAGTTGCCAAGACATTCATTACCCCAGAGAAAGGTAAATGATTTAAAAATTCAAATAATGCGACTGATGAATCTTGTTGAACCGCCTGAATTAAGGTGGTTTGATGCTCATGGATAATGCTAAATAACGCAGCATTTCCTAAAAAGCCCATCCAGATAATGGTAAAGCCAGTTGGGATAAGCAAAACCCCAACAATAAATTCTCGAATGGTACGACCACGTGATACGCGGGCAATGAACATTCCAACAAATGGCGACCAAGAAATCCACCAAGCCCAATACAAGATCGTCCAGCCCCCAATCCATCCATTTGGCTGATAGGCATATAAATTGAACGTCATGGTAAAAAGATTAGAGAGGTATTGCCCAGTATTTTGAATAGTGGTTTGGAGTAAATAAATGCTTGGGCCAGCAATAAAAATAAATACTAAGAGAATTACAGCTAAAACTAAGTTTATTTCTGATAAACGTTTTACACCTTTATCTAGACCTAAAAATACAGATAAAGAGGCCAAAATACTCACAAAAATAATGAGTAGAACTTGAACATGAGTACTTTGCTCTACACCAAATAAATAATGCAAACCAGAGTTGATCTGCGTTACCCCAAAACCAAGAGATGTCGCGACACCAAATACAGTTCCAATCGTTGCAAAAATATCAATGCTATCGCCCAATGGGCCATAAATCTTTTTTCCAATCAGAGGATAAAGTGCGGAACGGGTCTTTAAAGGTAAATTATGTCTATAGGCAAAATAAGCTAAAGCCAGTCCGACTACAGCGTAAATCGCCCACGCATGTAACCCCCAGTGGAAAAAGGTTACTCTTAGTGCTTGCTGTGCTGCATCAATGGTTTGTGCCTCACCACTTGGCGGGGTAACGTAATGCATGACGGGTTCAGCAACACCGAAGAACATCAACCCAATCCCCATCCCTGCTGTAAACAGCATGGCGAACCAGGACCCATTATTATAATCAGGCTGGCTATGATCAGGCCCTAATTTAATACGTCCAATCGATGAACAGGCGATATAAATCAATAAGATGAGAAAGAAAGCAACAGATAAAACATAAAACCAGCTAAATGAATCAGTGATCATTGTTTTAATTGTTGCGTTAGAAGCTCAAAAGAACTCGGAGCAATCACCACTACTGCTAAAAACAAAGCAATAATAATGACCGTACCAAAAAATACGTTAGGATTAACGTTTGCGAACCAACTGGACTGTTTGGAAGGCATAAATCCTCCATGTTATTTTAATGACGAGTGACAGGCTTAAATGCCGATAAGATATTCATAGAATGAACAAAGCTAAGGCTTTCAATAGAGAAAGCCGATAACACTCTAAATAAACTTAAAGAATATTGCAGTTACAAAGGTGTAAATAAATTAAAACACCTCCTCCATTATTTATCTGAATTTTTTTTAGGGAGGTGGGTAATATATTGTAAAGCAATTAATCGAGTTACGATTAAAGCCAAATACATGACTCCACAGAACATTTGGAGCATGGCTAAAACGCGCGCTGGTGGGCTCAGAGGCATTAAGTCAGATAAACCTGTAGCCGATTGCAAGCTAAAGCTGAGAAATAATAGATCTAACCACGTCTGTAAATGGTGAACGTTATTTGGATTTTGAAAGCTAGACGGAAGAATAAGCTGACAAATGTTATATAAAAATGCAAAACCCCAAGCAATAAGCGTAAAAACTGCTGCTGCCGCAAACAACTCATCTCTTGTTAAATACTGATCGGCAAACATATAACGAAATAAGCCATAAGCTGCTGAAAAGTAGGCTAGCGCTTCACAGCCATGTGCAAAAACCTGAACGTATAAATTGCCATAACCCAATAAAATAAATACCGAGGATATAATCGCCCCACTCACAAATGTTAACCCGAGAAAAGTAAACATTGGGGTTTGACGAATAACCTTGGCAATAATGAGTAGGGCCAGCACCCCTAAAGCCCATGTAAGTGTGCGGTAAAATACATCATGAAAAGTCAGCATAGCCAAAATGAGTAAGATAAATTGCACAAGCAGCAACCATGCGGAAGGTAGCAATCGAAAGCTCGCCCAGAACTCGATGATAGATCGCATTATTATTTTCCTTGTTTCATTATGCTTTTTGAGGTCTAGCAAATCATACTGTACACAAAACAAGGCAAACAAGTTGTTCTTTATTAATATCTAAGCCCTAAATTGAAAATTAAATAAGTATAAAAAAAGCCCCGTAGGGCTTTTTTTAAGGATTAACTAACAATTTGATCTTAGTGGTCTGATGCACCAGATGCCCCAATACCGGTCATTGAACGAACATATTGAGCATCGAAAGCAGCACGCTCTTTTTTAGCACGTGCAGAATTATCGGTAACAGAGAACAACCAACAGCAAAGGAAAGACAACGGCATTGCGAATAATGCTGGGCCATTGAATGGATTGATTGGTGTATCAGAGATTTTTAAAGTATCTACCCAAACTGCTTTAGATAACACAATCAATACTACCGCTGTTACAAGACCAACCACACCACCAATAACTGCGCCACGAGTCGTTAAACCTTTCCAGAACATTGAAAGAACAAGAACTGGGAAGTTTGCACAGCAAGCTACAGAGAATGCCAAGCCTACCATGAATGCCACGTTTTGCTTTTCAAACAAAATACCCAAAATCATGGCAAAAATAGCTAAACCAAGTGTCGCAATTTTTGACATGCGAAGTTCTGAGGCTGGGGTTGTTTGACCTTTTTTGAATACGTTAGCGTATAAATCGTGAGAGATTGCAGATGCGCCTGAAAGTGTTAAACCAGCAACAACAGCAAGAATGGTTGCGAACGCTACTGCTGAAATGAAGCCCATGAATAAGTCACCGCCTAAAGCGTCACTTAAATGCACGGCTGCCATATTGTTACCACCAACAAGCTCAAGTTTGCCTGTTACTGCCATTTTTGCAACATCAAGGAATTGCGGATTGTTTGATACGAAAAGAATCGCACCGAAACCAATAATGAAAGTTAGAAGGTAGAAGTAACCAATAAAACCTGTCGCAACCACAACCGATTTACGTGCTTCTTTTGCATCTTTTACTGTAAAGAAACGCATAAGAATGTGCGGTAAACCAGCTGTACCAAACATTAATGCCAAACCAAGAGACAAGGCATCAATCGGGTTTGCTGCAAGTTTACCTGGCCCCATAATTTTTGCAGCATCGGTCAAGCTTACATCATGCACTTTACTGAATACTTCAATTGATTGGGTAAACATGTTGCTGAAACTAAAGCCAACTCCTTTCATGACCATGAATGCCATGAAGGTTGCGCCACTGAGTAACATTACCGCTTTGATAATTTGTACCCATGTCGTTGCCAACATACCACCAAAGATTACATAGGCCATCATTAATAGACCAACGATGACTACAGCAATGTTGTAGTTCAAACCAAATAGTAATTTGATGAGCTGACCCGCACCTACCATTTGAGCAATCAAATAGAATGCCACAACAACAAGTGAACTGACCGCAGCTAAAGTACGTACTGGTTTTTCTTCAAGACGAAATGAAACCACATCTGAAAGGTTATATTTACCAAGGTTACGCAAACGTTCTGCAATTAAGAATAAAACGATTGGCCAACCTACCATGAACCCAAGCGAGTAAAGTAAGCCATCAAAGCCCGAACTAAACACAAGTGCAGAAATACCAAGGAAAGATGCAGCAGACATATAGTCACCCGCAATTGCCAGACCATTCTGGAAACCGCTGATACCGCCACCTGCCGTATAGAAGTCTTGTGTTGATTGAGTTTGTTTTGCAGCCCACTTAGTAATGAACAAAGTGAAACCAACAAAAATTAAGAACATGATGATAGCATGCCAGTTAGTCGCCTGTTGCTCAGCTTCACCTAAGTCAGGACCTGCCATAGCTACCGTTGAATATAGCGATGTTGCTGTCAGCAAGACTTTCGCCTTTAATGAATTCCATTTCATATTAGTGTAGTCCTTTATCGTGCGTGATGGCTTCAACTTCCTTCAACGCTTCTTCACTCAACTGATCAAGGGTGTGATTTGCAATGAAGGAATACACACCACACAGTAGGAAAGATAAAACAATAATTCCTAAACCTAGCGGGATTCCCCATGTCGTAACACCACCACTAAATGAACTCATCAAAAATTCTTTGTTGTAGCCCACAAGTAGCATAAAGCCCACATAAAGCACTAACATGATGACTGTGAGCGTCCAACTTAATGCACTTTTTTTCTTGACCATCTTTTGAAACTTTGGATTGCGTAGAATCTGTTCTACTTGGTTCTGATCCATAACCAAACTCCTTGCCCAGTGCCCAGCCTTGGCCACTTTTTTAATAGTAGTTTCTCAGGATTTAAGTTAGCAAAATTCCGTGTAATTCGTAACTTAGACTTTGGTCGTTAAAATTTAATCAATTTATAGCTTTGTTTCTGCTTGGGGTATGATAGGCACAAGGTTTTAATCATGTGAGTCATATGAACAGCTGGCTGATTATTGGGGTACTCACCCTTTATATAGCACTCTTATTTATTTGTGCTTTTTTTGGTGAAAAGCATGCCAGCCGTCTGAGTACACGTGGCCGCATGTTCTTGTTCAGCTTAACCTTAGGTGTTTACTGCTCATCATGGACATTTTACGGCGCGACTGGAGCCGCTGTTCGCGAAGGCGTGATTTTCTTACCGATTTACTTAGGTCCGCTTTTATTTGTCTGGTTCGGCTATGACATTTGGCGACGTTTAGGTCGAGTACGCCAACACCATGCTATTTCATCAATTGCCGACTTTATTGCTGCACGTTACGGAAAAAGCGGTGTCTTGGCATCACTAGTTACCATTTTGGCCGTAATCGCAATTATCCCCTATCTGGCCCTACAGCTACGTGCGATTGCTTTAAGTACGTCTGTCATTATGGAACAGAATGCTCATATCCATACGACGACCAATAGTGTTTTGCTTTTAACCAGTGTACTGGCTATTTTGGCCATGATTTTTGGAACAAGACAAATTGCCAATACCGAGCAACATGGCGGCCTCATGCTCGCCGTCGCATTTGAATCTTTTGTAAAATTATTCGCACTCATTTGCGTCGCTTTATTTTTTATTTTTGAAACACCAGCGAACCTAGTCCAAGTTACAGCCGATGTAAACCAAACCTTTCAGGAAGTTCAGTTATTTGGAGTACCTGAAACATTCTGGATTCAGACCTTATTGGCAGGTTTAGCAATTATCTGCCTGCCACGTCAGTTTCATGTGGCAGTGGTCGAGCTGCGTGACGAAAAACATATCCGTGGTGCGCGTAAATGGTTTGCGGTTTATCTCATTTTAACAATTTTAGCCATTATTCCGATCGCAAGCTGGGCGTTGCATGCAGCACCGAAGTTCTTGACTGTACCCGATGTTGCCGTGTTGTCATTACCCCTTAGCTATAACCAAGAAGGGCTGGCTTTACTGGCTTTTTTAGGTGGGTTCTCTGCATCGACCGGTATGTTACTGGTTTCGTCAGTTGCCCTGTCTATCATGCTAAGTAATGACTTAATTATGCCTGCGCTCTGGCGTTTTAAAGTGCTCTCGCGCCATGATAAGCATCTTCCTAAAGTTCTTAAGTTTAGTCGCCGCATTAGTATTGTTGCAGTGATGCTACTTGGTTTTTTATTCTTCCATTTCTTTAATGATATTAACCAGCTTTCAGTATTTGGTTTATTGGCTTTTAGTGCTGTCGCTCAATTCGCCCCTGCTCTTATTGGTGGTTTGTACTGGCGTGGTGGAAGTCGTCAGGGCGTATATGCGGGACTCATCATTGGATTTTTAATGTGGAGTTATACTTTACTATTTCCAACGATCTTACGTAGTTTGCCTGAAGCCTATCAGGAAGCGGCTCAGAGTATTTTGCTTTTTGGTCCTTTTGGAATCAATGCGTTACGCCCTGAATCATTATTTGGCTTTGAATCATTTGCACCACTCACACATGGTGTAATTTGGTCGCTTGGTTTAAATATTCTTTTATATATCTGGATTTCTAAACTCTACCGCCCAAGTGTAGCAGAGCAAATTCAGGCTGAAAGTTTCTTCTATTATGAAACAAAACCATTGCCATCACCGCACACCTCTACCGATTTAACCTATTTACCGCATGATGCAGCACGTTTAAAAGTAGGTGATCTCTTTGCACTTGCCAAAAGAATTACTGGTGAGCAACCAACAACACAAGCCTTTGAAAATTTCTGTGAACAAAATCATTTAATACTTAATGAAAATAGCATTGCAAATGGCATGTGGTGGCGGTTTACCGAGCAATATCTAGCTGGCATTATTGGGGCAGCTTCTGCACGTACTTTGCTCACTACAGCAATGATTAATAATGGTCTGGCTTTAGGCCAAGTTGCTAATATTCTGGACCAAGCCTCACAATGGCAACGTTTTAACCAAAACCTACTCATGACCATGATTGACCACATGACCCAAGGTGTCAGCGTAGTTGATAAAAACATGTGTCTGGTGGCATGGAATAATCAATATTTAAAACTGTTTGGTTACCCTAAAGACTTGGTGTACGTTGGCTGTCCAATTGCCGATTTAATTCGTTATAACGCTGAGCGCGGTGAATGTGGCCCCGGTTCAGTCGAAGAGCATGTACGCAAACGTTTGCATTGGATGAAAGTTGGAAGTGCTCATGAATTTGAGCGTATCCGTAAAGATGGTCGGGTTATTCAAATGCGGGGTAACCCAATTTCTGGTGGGGGCTTTGTTACCACGTTTGCCGACATTACCGCCTTCCGTGCGAATGAAGCAATACTCGAAGCTCGCGTAAAAAACAGAACCCAGCAGCTTGCCGATGCCTTAACCGAACAGCAACTTGCACGTGAACAAGCCGATATGGCAAATATGTCGAAAAGCCGCTTTATCGCCGCGGCAAGCCACGACTTATTACAACCCATGCATGCCGCTCGCCTGTTTAGTACCGTTCTTGAACAAAGCATTGCAACAGAAGAAGACCGTCAGACTTTGCAGCAACTTGATCGTGCTCTATATGGTGCAGAAAGCATGCTCTCTGCCCTACTCGATATTGCCCGCTTAGAAGGCGGCAGCATTCAGCCAAAAAGACAGCCTTATCCTTTGCATGATTTACTCAGTGATCTTGAACTACAGTTTAAATCGATTGCTGCTCAGCGAAATATTTCACTGAAAGTTCATGATGTATCTTTCTGGATTGACACAGATCCACAATGGATTCGACGTATTATTCAGAACTTTGTCAGCAATGCTTTACGCTATACAGCAAAAGGCCGAGTGGTTGTGGGTGTTCTACGCTCGGCGCAACAGTCTGGTCATATTCGTATTGGCGTGTGGGATACAGGACCAGGAATTGCAGAAGAACAGCGAATTAAACTGTTTCAAGAATTCGAACGCTGTGGACATCTGTCACCTTGGGGGGAGCAAGGTCTAGGCTTAGGGCTGGCTATTGTGCAGCGTATGACAGGTTTGCTGAATTATCCTGTTCATGTCTACTCGCAACTCGATAAAGGCTCATGCTTTATGATTGAAGTTCCAGTCGTAGAAGCGCCAAAAGTCATTACCCCAACCGTGCAGACAGTACCTTTAAAAACCAAAGCCTACCGTATTTTATGTCTGGACAACGATGAAACTATTTTAGAAGGTATGAGTAGTTTATTAGGTAAATGGGGCTATCAGGTCTTTAAAGCCACTGAACCCGAACAAGCGCTTGAGATTATTCAAAAGGAAAATATTCAGGTCTGGCTCATCGACCAACACCTGAATAACAACCAACTCGGCGTCGATTTTATTATGCAAAATCGACAGCAGGATATTCCAGTTGCTTTAATTACCGCTGACTCTCACCCCGAGTTACCTCAGCAGCTTAAAGAGTTGAATATTGTTTTACTCAAGAAACCACTTAAACCTGCTTCATTAAGAGCTTGGTTATCTGGGCTTAAAATTGCCAGTGCAGCAGATTAAATATTTTCTCTTCCAGACTTTTTATAGGTTTGGGAGAGATCCTTGGCAAAAATTATTGGCTTAATTTAAGCCAATAGGCAGAACTGCTCAAAAAGTCTACTTTTACCCAAGAAATAATTGACCAAACTTTCCAATGCCCCTTTTTCTATGGCAAAGCCCACCTTTTTTGTAAGTGAACACGTGTACACCTAGTTACAATTTAATAAGCTTATATTTTTTAAAATAAAATAAATAAAAAACTCCCATATACAACTTTAGTCGTATTCCACTTGCATTCTTCATGTTCCATAAATAATCGATGTGCATTTTATATGCTTCAAGATTTCAGAACCCATTTCCAATTTATAAAACATCCATACCAACTTATTAATGCAAAGGACAATTGCCATGAATACTTTTGATACATCCCCACAAGGGCAACTCTCATCTCAACAGTTTTATCGTCAATACAGTGCCAATGCTTTACTTCCTGAATTAGATTGGCAAAGTATTTTTCCCAACAGCAAACTCAATGAAGCACATATCAAAGCATTAAATACCATTTATCAGTGTGCCGTTCCGCTCGCACTCAATATTTTTCATGATTTGAATTTTGATGTATTTGCTCCCGCAGCCTATCACCCGCAAGGTTTAGGCTTATTTGATAAATTAGGTCAACAAGAAGAAAACTTCTTACAAGTCCTCACTGCGGAAAGTGAAAATCTAGATCACGATACCCGTCATCAAATCTGGAGCATGTTGCTTCGCGGAGGGGCTGTACTCGTTTTCAAAGCTTGGCTTGGTCATGTCAAACTCGGAGAAAATCAGTTAGACATGACTCAGTTTGATGAACTCTCTGACTTACTCTTTATTAAGACTCATCCAGATCAACTTGCTGAACGTCTACATGTTGATGCAAAAGCAAAACTCGACCATATCTTCTTAATGTATGGCAATGATATTTTTCTAGATCGATTCAACAGCCTTGAAACAGCTGCCCTGTTTGTTGATTTGGGTGTTTATGATGCGGCGTTCTTAAGCTTGCGTGATGACCGCGTAGCTGAATATTTAAAAATGAAACGTTATGTGACGCAAGAACAAATTGATGATTTGCAATGCGCACTCAACCCATTGTACTGCGACAGCCTAACCCCAAAACAAGATTGCCTTGCTTAATTCACACATATAAAAAAGACCTCAATTGAGGTCTTTTTTTAATTTTTAGATTTTTCTATCTTCAATATTTAATGCACTAATTGCCAGTACCGCCTGTGTCCGGTTTTGCACACCCAATTTTCTAAAGATGGCTGTCACATGGGCTTTAATCGTTGCTTCTGAAACATCGAGCTCGTAGGCAATCTGTTTATTTAATAAGCCTTCTGCAACCATCATCAAAACACGGAACTGCTGTGGTGTTAATGACTGAATACGTTCTGCCAATGCAGTTTCATCTGCCGCTCGAGGGTCAAGATTAAGATTAGATGGCAAGTTAGGTGGTAACCAGATATCACCTTCTAAGACCTGACGAATCGCTTCACCAATATGACTTGGATGCGCAGATTTAGGGATATAACCCATCGCGCCATGTGCTATCGCACGCTGAATGATTGAAGTTTCTTCATGTGCAGAAACCACAATAATTGGAATAGCTGGATACTGTGCTCGCACATAAACCAAAGCAGAAAAGCCTGAAGCACCCGGTAAATTTAAATCGAGCAATACCAGATCAGGTTCTGCCCCATTTTCCAAACGCTCATAAAACTCATCAACCGAAGCTGTTTCATGAATTTGTGCCTGTGGCAGGCTATAACGTACTGCTTGAATTAAAGCATGACGAAACAAAGGATGATCATCAACGATTAAAATATTCATAAGCGATTAAAGTAATCTTGAGCATAATTATGGCCTATTGTAACCCTACTATTTAGATGAAAGATACGTTCATCTTATCCATTTTTATGCAAAATGTTGATAAATGCAGAACTTAGCAAAAATTTTCAGATGTTTTTTAACTTTTAATCAAAATTAATCTGTTTTTTATATAAGCTTCCTTTTTATTATAAAAAATATATCACCAATTATTATATAAAATAAAAACAAACACTTAATAAAAAAACAAAGTATAAAAATCCACTATTTATCTTTTATATTTAAAACAGATAAGGTTGACCAATTTCGTTATTTTACAGTTTACCGTCGTTGTTGATTAATAGGTCCAATCACCTTTTTTAGGCTTAGGAACCAAATTATGACTGGTATCACATCACCAAAACCTTTGAATATTGTTGCTGTTTCTGGTGGCTTAAATACCCCATCTAAAACGGAAAGTCTGGTCCAAGCCATTCTTGATGAATTATCTGAAGCAATCGATATTAAAGTTCATTTTATTAAATTAAGCGAAATTGGGCCTTTATTAGGCGGTGCATTTTATCGCAACCAACTTCCACAGCGTGTACAAGACGACCTTGCAGCGGTTGAAGCAGCAGATGCTTTAATTGTAGGTACACCTGTTTACCGTGCTTCTTTCACAGGTCTGTTTAAACATTTCTTCGATTTTGTTGAGCAAACAGCCTTGGTCGATGTGCCTGTACTTTTAGCTGCATCTGGCGGTAGTGATCGTCATGCGCTTGTACTAGAGCATCAACTTCGTCCATTGTTTAGCTTCTTCCAAGCACAAACTTTACCAATTGGCGTATATGCAACAGATCGCGACTTTACCCCTGAATACACGGTTAAAAGTGAGCAATTAGCAGATCGTATTACGCTAGCAGTAGCTCGCGCATTACCAATTTTAGAATGGGCACCAGCCAAAGGTAAGCGTGCTGAAGTCATCAAATCTAAATCTCAGCAAGCGAACCAAGAGCTTGGGATTAATAAACAGATTGAGCAAGAAGAAGTCTTACCTTCAGCAGCCGTTCCAGATCTTGATGCAGCGGAATCTCGCTTACATCACAAGTCTGGCAAATCATTAACGCATGTTGCCTAACCGCAATATGTCTAAATAAAAATAACGAATTTGGGAGAGCGCACCATGACGCAATTACAACAACCGATTAAATTTGCTTATTGGGTACCAAATGTAAGCGGTGGCCTTGTAGTAAGTAACATCGAGCAGCGTACAGACTGGAGTTACGACTACAATGTTCGACTTGCACAGGCTGCCGAAAAAAATGGTTTTGAATATGCGCTCACTCAAATTCGTTTTACGGCGGGCTATGGGGCAGAAAATCAGCATGAATCAGTCAGTTTCAGTCATGCATTATTAGCAAAAACTGAAAAACTTAAGGTCATTGCTGCTATTCTGCCCGGCCCTTGGAAACCGGCACTCGCAGCTAAGCAACTTGCAACAATCGACTATCTAACCGAAGGCCGTATTGCCATTAATGTGGTCAGCGGCTGGTTTAGAGGAGAGTTTGATGCGATTGGTGAAGAATGGCCAGAGCATGACCAGCGCTACGTCCGCTCTGAAGAATTTATTCGCACTCTAAAAGGAATCTGGACTACTGATAACTATAGTTTCGATGGTAAATACTACCAATTCCAAAACTACACACTTAAACCGAAGCCTCTACAAAAACCTTATATTGAAGTGTTTCAGGGTGGTAGTTCCCGTGCTGCACGTGACATGGCTTCTCGTGTATCTGACTGGTATTTCACCAATGGTAATACGGTAGAAGAGATTCAAAAACAAGTCGAAGACATTCGTACTAAAGCAAAAGCCAATAACCATCATGTCAAAATTGGGGTGAATGCCTTCATTATTGCCAGAGATACCGAAGAAGAAGCAAAAGCGGTACTTCAAGAAATTATTGATAAAGCCAATACAGAAGCGGTAAATGCATTTGGTGATGCAACACGTGAAGCAGGTGCTGCTTCACCAGAGCAACAAGGTAACTGGGCGAAATCAAGTTTTGAAGATCTAGTGCAATATAACGATGGTTTTAAAACCAATTTAATTGGTACACCCCAACAAATTGCAGAGCGTATTGTGGCACTTAAAGATGTAGGTGTTGATTTGATTCTTTCTGGCTTCTTACATTTTATTGAAGAGGTAGAATATTTTGGGGAAAAAGTTCTACCACTCGTACGTCAATTAGAACTTCAACAAGAAAAGGAGATAGAACTTCAAGCCAAATCAGCCTAAAAAACTTCAGTAAAAGCAGCGCAAGACAATAAAAACAATAAATTAAAAATAAAGACTTATTGGCTCCAAGACTCGGCTTGGAGCCTTTATTTTTTTAAGATTTTTCAACTTCTCGAATCACTGTTTCAACCGAATAGCGACACCATATTGAAAGTTTCTCAATAAATTCATTTAATGCGGAGGGCTCGAAATGGCTGACAATCATATAGCAAGCATTGCCCATGACTTTAAAGCATTCATCGATTTGTTCATATTGCTTAACCAAATTTTCAATTTCTTCAAATGCGCGTTGTTCATTTAAATGCAAATGAATAAATTGTTTATGACTGTATTGAACAGCAATAGTGTAATTTTTAATAACCCCTGCATCCATCAACTGAGCTATGCGCGCCCCTACAGCCTGCCCTGTCCGGTGAACTCGCTGCCCAATTTCTTTATTTGTCAGACGGGAATCTTGTTTGAGTAATGCAATAATTTTTAGATCAATCGGGTCTAATTCAATATTCATTTTTCATGGCGAAAGAAAACTGGCGTTAATGCTTTCATCTGACTATAGCTGATTTTGCGAGCAGAGAATAATCTTGTTTTATCTCATATCAACAAGAGTGATCTCATGAAACAAGCACTATTAATTATCGATGTACAAAATGATTATTTTAAAAATGGCAAAATGGAATTGGTTGGACCAGATCAAGCACTAGAAAAAATAAAACAGCTTGAACAATATTTCAGTGAGAAAAACCTTCCAATTATTTATGTACAACATATTAACCCACCACAGGCCAGCTTCTTTCAAGAAAATACCGACGGTGTTTTACTTCACCCTGAACTCAACGCTCAAAATGATGCATTAATTGTGATAAAGCATTATCCAAACAGTTTTTTAAAAACCAATTTAGATGAACTTTTAAAAGCACATCAAATTGAGCAACTCGTGATTACAGGCATGATGACGCATATGTGTATTGACTCAGGGACACGTGCCGCTAAGGAGCTAGGTTATCAACCAATCTTAATTGCAGATGCCACCGCAACACGTGATTTAAGCCATGCCGGAAAAACTGTAAAAGCTGAAGATGTGCAAACTGTTTTTTTAACTGCGCTTAGTACGTTTGCGAATGTACAGAATACTGCCGATTTTCTAGCAAAATCTTAAATAAGGTCCAATAAAAAAGCCCCATTTGGGGCTTTTTTAAAAATTAGTTTTGCTTATCAGGATAGACCGTTGCGATTAACTGATCTACCACAGCAGGTTCAGCCAAAGTTGAGGTATCACCTAAACTATCTAACTCATTTGCCGCAATTTTTCTTAAAATACGGCGCATGATTTTACCAGAACGCGTTTTAGGTAATGCTGGTGCCCAGTGTAATGCATCTGGTGAAGCCACAGGGCCAAGCACTTTACGTACCCAGTTAATTAACTCTTTACGCAGCTCTTCCGACTCTGGAACACCCGCTTGTAAGGTCACAAAAGTACAAATACCCTGCCCTTTAATGTCATGTGGCATTCCCACCACCGCAGCTTCTGCTACTGATTCATGCGACACCAAAGCGCTTTCAATTTCAGCCGTACCCAGACGGTGACCTGAAACGTTTAAGACATCATCTACGCGGCCTGTGATCCAGTAATAGCCATCTTCATCACGGCGAGCACCGTCACCTGTAAAGTAGTTATTTTTAAAGGTCGAGAAATAAGCCTCGATAAAGCGGTCAGGGTCACCCCAAATGGTACGCATTTGACCTGGCCATGAATCTTTAATGACTAGATTACCTTCTGCTACACCTTCTAGCTCATTACCTTCACCATCTACAATGGCAGGTTGAATACCAAATAACGGACGTGTTGCGGAACCCGGTTTTAAAGCTGTTGCTCCTGGCAATGGCGCAATTAAAATACCGCCAGTTTCAGTTTGCCACCATGTATCAACAATTGGGCAACGGCCTTCACCAACTACATTGTAGTACCAGTTCCAAGCCTCAGGGTTAATGGGTTCACCAACCGAACCGAGTAAACGCAAGCTACTACGGTTACTCTCACGAACATATGAATCGCCCTCACGCATCATGGCGCGAATCGCGGTTGGGGCCGTATATAAAATAGAGACTTTGTGCTTATCGACCACATGACCAAGACGTGCCCATGTTGGATATTGAGGCACACCTTCAAACATTAAGGTTGTGGTGCCATTTGCGAGTGGTCCATAGATCAGATAACTATGTCCTGTAATCCAGCCTACATCGGCTGTACACCAGTACACATCATCTTGTTTTAAATCAAATACTTCTTTAAAAGTACTTGTTACATAGACTAAATAACCACCTGTAGTATGCAAAACGCCTTTAGGTTTACCTGTCGAACCTGAGGTATAGAGAATAAATAATGGGTCTTCTGCCTTCATAGGTTCTGGAGGACAGTTTGCATCAACCTCCATAATAATAAGGTGATACCACAAATCACGACCCGGCTTCATTTCAATCGGGTTGGCATTACGGTAAACCACAACTACATTTTCAACACACTCTGTACCCGGCAACGCTAAAGCCAAATCGACATTTTCTTTGAGTGGTAACAACTTACCGGCACGTAGACTTGAGTCTGCCGTAATGACAAGTTTAGCTTGGCTATCTTCAATACGACTTGCTAAAGAGTCTGGTGAGAAACCACCAAATACCACACAGTGAACCGCGCCAATACGAGCACACGCTAACATGGCAATTGCAGCTTCAGTGACCATTGGCATATAGAGCACAACGCGGTCACCTTTACCAATGCCATATTTCTTTAAAACGTTGGCAAAGCGGCAGACTTCGTCGTGTAATTCTTTATAAGAAACAATTTTATGGCGAGAAGGATGATCGCCTTCCCAAATAATTGCAGGTTTATGAGGATGTTCTTTAAGATGCCTGTCTAGGCAGTTTGCCGACACATTCAACTCACCATCAGCAAACCATTCAATTTTGAAATTGTCTTTGTCAAAACTCGTATTTTTAACTTGGGTAAATGGCTTTATCCAATCGACAATTTTAGCTTGCTCTGCCCAGAATTCATCTGGGTTCTCGATAGAGTGTTGATAACGTTTAAAGTAGTCTGCTTCAACAGTACGAGCTGTTTTTTTAAATTCCTCTGGTACTGGATAGATCTCATTCATACGCAACTTCCTTGATCTTGTGCATCCCATCTCGAGACTGTGGCTATTATTTTACTGGATCTTATTTGCATGCCTTTGCAGTATGATGACTCTTTCAAAGTCCAAACAATGCGACTTTGGTCATATATTAACCACTTACTCAAGCATACGAAATTGTGAACATTTTTATAAAATTAAGTTGATTTAAAACATTTGTCTATAGCTTTTACTTTTATAATTTTTTCAAGATTTGATGGTTTTGATCATCAACAAAGATTATTTTGTCTCTCATACGCAACACAGGAATAAAATAATATGTTTGCCCAAACAACCTCCTCACGCCCGCCACAGCTCCCTTTTAAAGATAGTCCTTTTTCAATTCATGGGCGCTTTAATCGCATGAGCTATTTAGGTGGGTATGGACTCATCTATTTGCTTACCATAGTAGGCTACTTTATTTTGGCCTCGTTTCTTGGAAGTTTTCAGCTATCCAGCGATCTATTTAATTTTGAATTTTATAGCTCTCTTTCTGGAGCCAGTGCTTTAGTAGTCTGGGCTTTTTGGCTATTTCTGATCTATCTCAATATTGTTCTTGTTGTTCGACGTTTACACGATCTAAATAAGAGTGGCTGGATGGGGTTGCTGTTGCTCATTCCGGTTGTTCAATTCTTTTTTATGATTTATTTACTGCTTGCCTCAGGTACAGCAGGTACCAATCAATATGGTCCTGTTCGACCTTCAACGTTTATAGAAAAGCTCATGGCTTGGCTTATTTTAGTGGCTATTTTAATTAGCCTCATTTCAACAGCAGGAATTTTTTATTATTTCTCAGGAACCGATACCCTAGAGACACCGACACAAATCTTACAAAAAGGAACGGAATACTTTTAATTAAAAAACACTTTATTATTCAGATGAACTCATTATAGTAGGCGCACATTTTATCTCCTACTATGATGAAAGCTGAAAATTGCTTTCATAATTTTTTTAATTGAGACTTGTCGTGGCTGATGAACAAACATCCTTAACAGATGTCGCAAAAAATACAGGCGAACTTTTACAAGAGGCGGGTACTAAAACCACTCAAACAGTTTTAGCCCATACTGAAAAGTATCATGATGCCTATACCACAATCGATAAAATTGTGGATAGCTTCTGGGAACGTGTGCCTTATATTTGTATTGCGATTATCGTTTTTATTATTTTTTGGCTACTGACCAAATTATTTAAATTCTTTGTTCGCAAAACCTTAGAAAACCGCTCTTACACGCGTCAAAACCTTGTGCTTGTGTTGAACCGTGTAGGCAGTACAGCGATTCTATTCTTTGGCTTCTTAATTGCTTTAGTTATCTCGATTCCTGGGTTTACACCAGGCCAATTAATGAGTGCTCTAGGAATTGGTTCTGTCGCAATTGGTTTTGCATTTAAAGATATCTTTCAGAACTTACTCTCTGGTATTTTAATTTTACTCAGCGAACCTTTCCGTATTGGCGATGACATTATTGTCAACAACATGGAAGGAACCGTAGAAGATATTCAAATCCGTGCGACCTTTTTACGTTCACCCGATGGCCGTCGTATTGTTATTCCTAACGCGACTGTTTACACCAGTGCAGTAACTGTAAATACTGCATATCAACGTCGCCGCTGTGAATTTGTAGTCGGAATTGGCTATGAAGACGATGTCCAAAAGGCAAAAGCTGTCATTCTTAAACTACTCGACAACAGCCGTAATGTGCTTAGCCAACCTGCATTTTCGGTCAACGTAACGGCTCTTGCAGATTTCTCTGTCAATCTAACCGTTCGTTGGTGGGTAGACACAACGGAAACAACCACCTCTGCTTCGATTAGTGAAATTCAGGAATTGGTTGTAGATGCATTTGATGAAAACAACATCTCAATTCCATATCCGGTACAAGAAGTAAAAGTGTATCGTGGTGATCAACCAACTGAAGAAACTGTTAAGCCAAATGCTTAAGCTGCGAATAAGCGTCCTAAAATATAAGAAATAGACGTTTCAGTTCTTAAAATACGGTTGCCTAAGCTCACTGCTTGGCAGCCGTTTTTTTTGAGTAAATCAACCTCATAAGGGATAAAACCACCTTCGGGTCCGACCACAACGCTACAGGCGTGATCAATATTAATTGGCATACTTTGCTCTGCATATGGATGGGCCACATAGGCAGGGCACTCTTCTGAAATAAATGTAGGTAAGACATCTTCAACAAAAGGCTTAAAGCGTTTATACATTTGAATTCCAGGAACAATCGTGTCCCCTGCTTGCTCAAGTCCCAAAGTAACGTAGTTGTCGATTTGCTGTAAAAAGGGAGTCTGCCAGTAACTTTTATCGACCCGATAACTATGAATCAGACTAATTTTTTCAACACCTAAAGTCACACTGTCCATAATTAAACGGCGTAAAACTTTAGGTCTGGGTAATGCCACAATTAAATGAACCGGAATTTTTGCAGGTACAGCTTCTTCACTGATAGGTCGAAGACAGACTTCTTGCTCGTTAATCGAAACAATTTCCGTGATATAACGTGCGCCGTTACGAATACCAACTTTTAGATTTTGGCCAACCGTAATATCAAGATGTTCACGTAAATGCTGTAATTGGCGCTTTGAGCGAATTGACCACGTGTCTGACTGAATATCTTCAGGCTCTAGTAAAACGATATTCATGGCTTTTCGGCCAAATACCGGTTAATTACGCCAATATGTTTTTGCAATGAGCCTTGATTACGTTGTAAGACTTTATGTGCTTGCTCGACCACTTGTTGGGTCTGATCAGGTTCAGCTAAACAAGCCATCCAGATTGCTACAACTTGCTCGGCGTCTTGGGCAATCAGTACACCATTTTCATCAATGAATTCATCAACAATCGTTTGGAAGTTAAAATAACGTGGTCCAATTACTGTGGGAACATTTAAAACCATAGGCTCTAAAATATTATGTCCACCGCCCGGCTCATTTAAAGAACCGCCCACAAAACACACCTGACTTAAGGCATACCATAACCAAAGCTCCCCCATACTATCAGCTAGATAAACCTGTGTACTGGTATGAATACTTTGGTTCAAACTTCTACGATGAGTAATTAAATCTAAGTTTTGGCAAATTTCAAATACTTCATCGAAACGTTCAGGATGTCGAGGTACAACAATACAAACTAAATCTGGATCTGACTTTAAATAAGGCTGAAGTGCCTGCAAAATTTGTTGTTCTTCGGGTGCATGTGTACTGGCAATTGTCAGGACTTTGCGTTGCCCCAAATACCATAGCTGGTGTAGCTTTGCAGCCTGATTTACAAACGCTTCAGGGGCATGAATATCAAATTTAATATTTCCAACCACCTGACTTTTTTGTTGATCTAAGCCAAGTTCTACATAACGTTGTCGAGTCGCATTATCTTGTGCCAACACCCAGTCAATTTTTTTCAGCATTCCTGCTGTTAGACCTGTAACTCGCCCATAACCCTTCGCTGATTTTTCTGATAACCGTGCATTTAATAATAAACATGGAACATGCTGCTGTTTGGCCTGATCAATTAAATTTGGCCAAAGTTCTGTTTCAACCAATGCTAAAAGTTTTGGCTGATACAACTCAAAAAATTGTTTTAAAAGATGCTTCTGATCAACAGGCAAATAAACTGCTTGAAACAAGTCTAAATAAGGGGCTTTTAAAAATAACGATTTGGCACGTGCCTGCCCCGTTTTAGTCGTGTTGGTCACTAAAACAGGTTGTCCAAGTTTAAGATAATGCTCGATTAAAGGCTGCGCGGCGTTAGTTTCTCCAACCGAGACAGCATGGAACCAGATTGCTCTCACATTCTTCGGAGATTCAAACGGCCCAAATCTTTCAAGACATTCCTGATTATATAATTCCTGGCTTTCTGCACGTTTTTTTATCCGCCAGCGGTAAAAGGGTTTTAATAAATGAAGTGCGGTGTTGTACCAAAAAGGGGTCGCCAAGCGGTTTGCCTCAAATAGTCAAAATTTAAAAACTGGGGAAAATATAACATAGATAGAAAAAATGGCAGAGTTTCGATACCTAAACTCTACCATTACAAGAAAAGCGATTTACTGAGTTCATAAATAAACTAGTCAGTAAACAGTCATTTCAAAAAATTTACGAAGCTTCTAGCGTTGGATAGTCTGTATAACCTTCAGCGCCTTTAGCATATAAAGTCGTTGGTTGAAGTTCATTTAAAGGCAAGTCTTGCTCTAAACGCTGTAAAAGATCTGGGTTGGCAATATATGCTTTACCAAAAGATACTGCGTCAGCTTCACCATCACGCAAAATACGTTTTGCCGACTCTGGTGTTAGATTTTCATTCGCAATCCATACACCGTTAAATTTTTCACGAAGTTTTGGACTAATGCTGTCGGCAGCTTCATATTCACGAGAGAAAATGAAAGCAACATTACGTTGATTCAATTGCTCAACGACATAACCAAATGTCGCTAACGGATTTTCATCACCCATATCGTGCGAATCACCACGCGGTGCAATATGAACACCAACTCGGCCAGCGCCCCACACTTCAATAAACGCATCAATCACTTCTAATAATAAACGTGCGCGGTTTTCAACTGGACCACCATACTCATCATTACGTTGGTTGGTGTTACTTTGAAGGAACTGGTCAATTAAATAACCATTTGCCGCATGTAACTCAACACCATCAAAACCAGCTGCTTTAGCCAATTCTGCTGAATGTTTATATTGAGCTACAACCTCCTTAATTTCTTCAATTGAAAGCGCGCGTGGCGTTACATATGGACGTTTAGGACGTAATAAACTCACTTCACCCGCAGGTTGAATCGCACTTGGTGCAACAGGAGTATCACCATCTAAAAGCTCAGGATGCGAAATACGGCCTACATGCCATAGCTGAGCTACAATTTTTGAACCTTGAGCATGCACTGCCTCAATAATTTTATTCCAAGCCTGTGCCTGCTCTTGTGACCATAATCCTGGAGTTTCTGCATAACCCACAGTTTTTGAACCAATCACTGTCGCTTCAGTCAAAATAAGACCAGCATTTGCACGCTGTTGATAATATTCAACCATTAAATCATTCGGTACTCGGCTTTCACCACTACGCGCACGCGTTAAGGGAGCCATTACCAATCGATTTTTAATTTCAAAATCACCAACCGTTAAAGGAGTATTGAGTTCAGCCATAGTCGCCTCGACTTACACTTTAAATAGTAATTAAAGTGTTTGTTTTAAATGTTCGATATATTGCTGAATCAAAGCTTCGTTACGTGAAAAATAAGACCATTGACCATATTTTTGGACCTGAATTAGGCCCGCCTGTTGTAAAACAGACAAATGATTAGACATTGTAGACTGTGCTACTTTACCCAATCGTTCAATATGACCTGCGCAAACACCCTTCTCAAAACTACCACCGCACTCTTCCACCGGTAAATAATGCGCTGGTTCTTTCAACCATTGTAAAATTTGCCGACGTAGCGGATTGGAAAGGGCTTTGCTAATTGCATCAATATCCATAGGCTCAACACGTCTTTTAAACGAACAAAGCTTTATTCAGCATTTCGAAAACATCATATCGCATTTTTGCGATATTCATATCTATTTTTTCCGATATTCATATCGCATTTTTTCGATTAACATTTGAAGGCTGAACTGCTTTGCCGTTTTAATCGCTAAAAATCCAAGAGTTCTACATATTCATAGATGAACTGTATTTAAACTAAAAGTTCAGCAGACTCTTATAAACCTTGTTTTAAGCTCGCCTCAATAAAGCGATCAAGGTCACCATCAAGAACAGCACCCGTATTAGAGTTTTCAACGCCCGTACGTAAGTCTTTAATACGCGAATCATCTAATACATATGAACGAATCTGGCTTCCCCAACCAATATCAGACTTCGAGTCTTCTAAGGCTTGAGCCGCTTCATTACGTTTTTGCATTTCCAACTCATACAGTTTCGCACGTAACTGTTTCCATGCATGGTCACGGTTAGCATGTTGTGAACGTTGGTTCTGACACGCCACCACAATACCTGTTGGAGTGTGAGTCAAACGAACTGCCGAATCGGTTTTGTTAATATGCTGACCACCAGCACCAGATGCACGGTAAGTATCTGTACGAACATCCGAAGGGTTGATATCAATTTCAATATTGTCATCAACTTCTGGGGAAATAAACACCGCAGAGAATGAGGTATGACGGCGGTTACCACTGTCAAATGGGGATTTACGAACTAAACGGTGTACACCTGATTCAGTGCGTAACCAGCCATAGGCATATTCACCTTCAACACGAATCGTTGCAGACTTAATGCCTGCTACATCGCCATCAGATACTTCCATGAGTTCAGCTTTGAAGCCATGACGTTCAATCCAGCGCATATACATACGTAATAGCATAGATGCCCAGTCTTGCGCTTCAGTACCGCCCGAACCTGATTGAATCTCGACATAGCAAGGATTCGGGTCCATCGGGTTGCTAAACATACGACGGAATTCAAGTTTAGCCAGTTCATCTTCGGCAGCGCCAAGCTCAGACTGAACATCTTCAAGTAGGCTTTCATCGTCGGCTTCTACGGCCAAATCTAGCATTGCTTTTGCATCTTCAAGCTGTGTTGACAAGCCATCCAATACATTAATAACGTTTTCTAGTTCGCCCTTTTCTTTCGCCATTGCCTGAGCACGGCTTTGGTCATTCCAAATCGCAGGGTCTTCTAACTCACGTAAAACTTCTTCTAAACGTTCTTTTTTCAGATCGTAGTCAAAGATACCCCCGTAGTGTTTGGCTACGATCAGTTAAGTCTTTCAATTGGTTTAGATAAGGATTAATTTCCACGCGAGTGTTCCCATAAAAGCAGATAAACAGTCGATTATTTTAGCATAGCTTGCCATTCTCAAACAAAAGGACTAAAACTTATTGTTTTTATTATTTTAATCGTGATAAACAAATATAATAATATTGATTAATATTATAAAAACATATTAAAATTAACAACTTAAAATCTTAATAACTTTACAACATTCATTACTAGAGTTTTTCTCATGAAAAAATCAAATATTTTATTCGCAATCCTTACTGCTACATGTGCTTTCAATGCAAATGCCTATCAAACTGAAGTTGGTACAATGTACGAATTTACAGATATGGATGGGGGAGAAAATAATAGCTTCGGTATTAACGGCAAATATTATTTTAATCCAGTAGAAGCAAAAACTTTCCCTTTAGCTGAAGCTGCTTTTTTAAATAAATCTTCAAATATTGGACTAGGATATGCATATAGCAAACTAGAAGATGATGAAGATTCTGGAAAACTCGAATTTAGTTCTGTAGGTATTACAGGTGAATACTTTATTCCAAATACCCCACTCTATTTATCAGGAGCATTTAACCGTACAAAAACCGAAGCCACTGCAAATGATTTTGGTTCGGTTGATGATAGTGGTAACGGCTATGCTGTAGAGGTCGGTTTCTTACCAACCGATGGCTTATTATTGGCTGCTGGTGTAACAGATTTGTCTGAAAGTTTTGATCCAATGCAAGCAGCTAAATATGGCTTTATTACTTCGTTCTCAAATTCCGCAGCCGTAACTGGTGAAGATGATGATACAGCCGTAACTCTACGTGCGAAGTATGTAACTCAAATTTCTGGTTTTTATACTAATTTTGAAGGCCAAACTTATATTGGAGATGAAACTACTTATCGTTTAGGTGCAGATCTTTATCTTGATCCAACTTTAAGTATTGGAGCATCTTTTGCAGACTCAACAGCAGAAGATTCAGATACAATTTTTAGTCTTCGCGCACAAAAATTCTTTACACCACAAGTAGCAGTAGGCTTAACTTATACGACTGTTGAGGATGCTGATTCTTTTGGTATTAATGGAACATTCCGTTTCTAATTCATAAGAATTTATTAATTAAAGATATAAACGCTTGGATAGATTTATCTGAGCGTTCTTCAGTTCATTTTAAGATTAATTGGTAACATCCTCATACAAAATTGGGTACTTTTACAGCAATTTTTATGATCTACACAAAATCTCCTCAATTTTAATAAAATAAAACATTATTAACTTTTATTTAATAATCAATAATTTAAATAGATCAAGTTTACATAAAAAACACATAGTTACAGTATGGTTACTTGAGCAAGATTGACGCATAAGCATTTTGGTCTAGACTAAAAGTTGTAACAAAACATTTATAAAATCGCTTTTTAGAGGGGAGAGATTCCATGAAAAAACTAGCAATTGCATCAGCTCTTTTATCTGCACTGGCAGTAAGTGGCGCAGCAAACGCTTACCAAGCTGAAGTTGGTGGTTCTTACAATTATCTTGATCCAGATGACGGCAGCAGTGTAAGCAAATTCGGTGTTGACGGGACTTATTACTTTAATCCCGTTCAAACTCGTAACGCTCCACTTGCTGAAGCAGCTTTCTTAAGCCGTGCAAGTAATGTTAACGCTCTTATCAACTATGGCGATAACAGCGGTACTAAAGACACTCAGTATGGCGTAGGTGTTGAATACTACGTTCCTAACTCAGATTTCTACCTTAGCGGTGATGTAGGCCGTAATGAGCGTGAAATCGATAACACTAATATTGATAGTAAAGTTACGACTTATGCAGCTGAAGTAGGTTATTTACCAGCTCCTGGTTTATTACTTGCTCTAGGTGTTAAAGGTTACGACGAAAAAGACGGTAAAGACGGCGCTGATCCAACAGTTCGTGCTAAATACGTAACTCAAGTAGGTCAACATGACGTAAACCTTGAAGCGTTTGGTGCGTTTGGTGACCTTGACGAATATAAAGTTCGTGGTGACTACTACATCGATAAAACTTTAAGTCTTGGTGTGGATTACTACAATAACGACTTAACTGATAAAGATGAATTTGGTATTAATGCTAAAAAATTCTTAAATCAACAAGTAAGTCTTGAAGGTCGTATTGGTTTCGGTGACAACGACAACACTTATGGTGTTCGTGCAGGATACCGCTTCTAATATCGCTTAAAAAGCACATAAAAAAATCCGCTCTAATGAGCGGATTTTTTTTTATTGGTTTAAATGCACAATACGCAATTGCAAATTTACATTGCCATTAAATGCATTACGATCCATTTCATATACTAAATGAACTTCATCTCGCATAGGATTAAATTCAAAACGACCAGCTGCATTAAATGCAATCGCATCAAAAGTATATTGATCTAGGGCTAATCTAAGTTTTAGATGTGTTTCTTTAAGCCAGCGATAATCGACGACCTTAAATTTCCCTTCAAACTGAGGAAAAGGGAATTTTTGCCCCCATGGTCCAAGCTGCTCTATCCAGTCCAATGTGTCTAGTTGCAAAGCAGAAGCTGGTAACTCTCCATCCGTCCATAGTGTTGCTTGGAATAGAGATTCTTCCATGGCTGCAACACAGCCAGTAAAAACAGTTTTAAAAGCATCAAAGTTTTCTTTTCGAATCGTTAAGCCAGCCGCTGCCGCATGTCCACCAAAATGGCTCACCAGTTCTGGATGTTGTTCAGCAACTTGTTCAATCGTATCTCGAATATGTACTCCATCAATTGAACGCGCAGAGCCCTTAATATGGATACCATCTTCATCTGGTGCAAAAACAATGGTTGGTCGATGGAACTGTTCTTTTAAACGCCCTGCTACAATCCCAATCACACCTTGATGCCAACTCTCTTCAAAGAGTACAAGGGCTTGTGGAATATCTTCTTTTGAAAGTTGCAAACTATCTAAAGCAGACAAAGCTTGTTGCTTCATCTCCCCTTCTATCTGGCGCCGCTCTATATTGAGTTGATTTAATTGCTGAGCAATTGGATAGGCAGTTTCCATATTCTCTGCAAGCAAACATTCAATCCCAATACGCATGCTTTCCATACGTCCAGCAGCATTAATCCGGGGTCCTATAACAAATCCTAGATCTTGTGCACGTAATGAACTTGCTTCTCTACCAGCAATATCCAATAGCGCTAAAATTCCAACTCGGCATTGGTGTTGTTGGATTCGCTTTACGCCTGCATCCACCAATATACGGTTGTTATAATCTAATACAGCAACATCGGCATAAGTCCCCAAAGCCACTAAATCTAGATATTGAGTGACTTTACTTGTACTTTTGCCTTGCTTGTTACGTAAACTTGCTAAATTCGCCAGCACATAAAATGCAACGCCAACACCTGCAAGCGCTTTACTTGGGAAATCACAACCTAACTGATTTGGGTTAACAACTGCTTGTGCTGGAGGTGTTTCTTTAGTTGTTAAATGGTGGTCGGTAATAATGACCTGCATATCCAAGGCCTGAGCAGTTTCCACACCTGCATGGCTGGAAATACCATTATCAACAGTAATTAATAGATCTGGTTGATAAGTTTGATGAGCAAGCTCTGCAATTGCAGGTGTAAGCCCATAACCGTACTTAAACCGATCGGGAACCAAATAATCGACTTGTGCCCCCATATCGCGAAGCACCAATACCATTAACGCGGTGCTGGTTGCTCCATCGGCATCATAGTCCCCGACAATAACAATCTTTTTCTGCTCATCAATGGCTTGATCCATTAATGCTACAGCGGTTTCTAGACCTTTGAGCTCTGGAGCAAGCAAATTCTTAAGCTTGAGCTCTAATTCCTGTTCAGATTGGACTCCACGTCTTGCCAAAATCTCGGCAATAAACGGCGGCACGCCCTGAAACTGTTCAGGGCGTGTCAATAAAGGTCTTTGTTTGATTTGTATTTTTGTCATTTAAGGCATCAGCCGGTGCAACATCCATTGACCGTCGATTTTTTCATAACTCAAGCGGTCATGTAAACGATTTGGTCGCCCTTGCCAGAATTCATAATAATCCGGTTGCAGACGATAGCCTCCCCAGAACTCTGGCTTATCAAGCACTTCACGACTTTCGACTTGCTGTTGTAAATCTTGAAAGCGCTGCTGTAACAGCTCTCTGCTTTCAATTTTACCACTTTGTGGAGTACTGATATGCGCTGCAATCTGGCTATCACGTGGCCGTTTACGATAGTAATCTGTAGATTCCTGTTCAGAAATTTTTACTACATGACCACCAACTCTCACCTGACGCTCTAGACTCGGCCAGTAAAATAATAATTCGGCATATGGGTTCTCTGCCAAATCTATACCTTTCTGACTGTCATAGTTAGTATAAAAATCATAGCCAGCTTCTGTAGCACCGCGCAACAAAACTGTTCGAACATGTGGTCTGCCATTGGCACCCGCTGTTGCTAACGACATGGCATAGGGTTCATGCAAATTGGCAGCTAGAGCATGGTTAAACCAACCAAGAAACTGCTGATGAGGGTTTGATTCAACCTGCCCCTCATACAACTCGCCTTGCTCATAGCTCAAGCGTAATTCACTTAAATCTTTGATGACATCACTCATGTCATGTACCTTATGCGACTTGTGCTTGTGAGCGAACTGAATCTGCTAAATGCTGAGCTAAAGCGTTCACTTCGTGCTCATCGTCACCTTCAACCATGACACGAATCACAGGCTCTGTTCCCGACTTACGAATTAAGATACGTCCACGGCCTTTAAGCTGTGCTTCTGCTTTATCAAATTCAGTAACCAATGCTGGAATAGAATATGGATCAAGCATTTGTTCTAAACGTACATTTAAGAGAACTTGTGGGAATAGTTTAAAGTCTTGAACCAATTCATGAAGAGCCTTATTTTGCTCGACCATCACAGTTAAAACTTGAAGTGCAGCGATAATGGCATCACCAGTCGTACTCTTGTCTAGAGTTAGAATATGACCAGAAGGTTCGCCACCTGTCACCCAACCATTTTCTTCTAAAGCCTGTAATACATAGCGGTCACCGACTTTTGCACGAACAAAATTAACATTTGCTTTTTCAAGTGCAACTTCAAGTGCCATATTACTCATGACAGTACCAACAATACCCGCTGGCTTATTTTGCGCCTGAGTCGCCAAAATATATAAGATATGGTCACCATCAATTAAGTTACCAAACTTATCAACCATCACAACACGGTCAGCATCGCCATCAAATGCAATTCCTAAATCTGCTTGGTGCTCAACCACTGCTTTTTGCAAGTGTTCAGGATGTGTTGAACCACAGCTTTCATTAATATTTAAGCCATCTGGTTCATTATATAAAGCAATGACTTTTGCACCTAGCTCACGAAAAACTGAAGGGCCAACGCTATATGCTGCGCCATGAGCACAGTCCAAAACAATCTTTAAATTATTTAAATCAAAGTGGTAAGGGAAAGTAGATTTACAAAATTCGATATAGCGACCATTTGCATCATTTACACGAACACTTTTACCTAAGTTTGCAGTGTCCTCAATGAATAAGTCTTTTTCTAATTCTTGATTAATTTCTTCTTGTAATGAATCAGGTAATTTTTTGCCTTCACTTGAGAAGAATTTAATCCCATTATCATAATATGGATTATGTGATGCAGAAATAACAATACCTGCATGTGCATGCAAAGCACGAGTAAGATGTGCAATTGCTGGTGTTGGTAATGGACCAAGTAGATGAACATATACGCCAGCAGCGTTTAAGCCTGCCTGTAAAGCAGATTCTAAAATATAACCAGATAAACGTGTGTCTTTTCCTAATACAACGAGCGGTTTATTTTTTGGACTCGTTCGTTTTAATACCTTCCCTGCAGCAAAACCGAGTTTTAAAGCAAACTCTGGAGTAATAGGCATCTGCCCAAATTTTCCACGAATACCATCCGTTCCAAAATAACTCATAGCTTATCTCATTCTTACGCCACTTCAGCGGTGGCACACTTCATATATGGCAATTCCGCCATATTTCTTTTCGTTAGATTTACTTTACACCAAAAACAAAAAGCCGTCAGTGTAATGACGGCTTTCTTCATTGTTTTGGTTACCAAAATCTAACCAACACGATAGTTTGGAGCTTCTTTAGTAATCGTTACATCATGAACATGTGACTCAGACATACCTGCTGAAGTAATTTTCACAAATTTCGCATTTTGGCGAAGATCTTCAATCACAGATGAACCTGTATAACCCATCGATGAACGTAAACCACCCATCATTTGATGAACGATGTTACCCATTGGGCCTTTATATGGAACACGGCCTTCAATACCTTCTGGTACTAACTTCTCAGCACCCGCTTTTGAGTCTTGGAAATAACGGTCAGCAGAACCGGTTGCTCCCGCCATTGCACCTAATGAACCCATACCACGATATGCTTTGTAGTAACGACCTTGGAAAAACTCAACCTCGCCAGGCGCTTCTTCAGTACCAGCTAAAAGTGAACCAACCATGATTGTACTTGCGCCCGCACCGATCGCTTTTGCCATATCGCCAGAGAAGCGGATACCACCATCTGCAATTAAAGGAATTTGATCTTTCAATGCATTAGCAACGCTGTCAATCGCAGAAATTTGTGGCATACCAATACCTGCCACAATACGTGTCGTACAGATAGAACCAGGACCAATACCAACTTTGACTGCATCTGCACCTGCATCTAACAATGCTAATGCAGCATCACCAGTTGCGATGTTTCCGCCAATTACTTGTACTTGAGGGAAGTTTTGTTTCACCCAACGTACACGTTCAATTACACCAGCTGAATGACCATGTGCTGTATCAACAACAATTACGTCAACACCAGCTTCAACCAACGCTTCTACACGACTTGGTGTATCAGCACCTGTACCTACCGCAGCACCAACACGTAAACGACCAAGATCATCTTTACAACTGTTTGGATAACTCTCAGCTTTACGGAAGTCAGTCACTGTAATTAAGCCTTTAAGTTCATTGCTCTCGCCAACGACCAAGACTTTTTCAATACGGTGTTTTTGCAATAATGCTTGAATATTTTCTTTAGACTCACCTTCACGTACAGTCACCAAACGATCTTGGCCTGTCATGATGTTGCTAACTGGTTGTTCTAAATTGGTTTCAAAACGTGTATCACGGCCTGTCACAATACCAACAACCTTGCCGTCTTTAACAACAGGTACACCGCTAATGTTATTAGCAGTGGTAATTGCAATCAGTTCACGTACTGTAGTTTCAGGCGTTACAGTGATAGGGTCTTTCACCATACCCGCTTCGAATTTCTTTACACGGCGTACTTCTGCAGCTTGAGCAGCAATATCCATGTTTTTGTGCAAAATCCCGATACCGCCATTTTGTGACATCGCAATCGCCATACGTGACTCAGTCACTGTATCCATTGCAGCAGAAACTAATGGGATATTTAAATGAATGCCGCGAGTTAAACGTGTCTTTAGAGAGACATCTTTTGGGAGAACAGTAGAGTAGGCAGGAAGTAATAAGACATCATCGAAGGTTAGCGCTTCTTGAACGATGGTCAGCATAACAATCTCACTGGTAAATTCCGTGAGCTATTATAAACAAATTTCAATGCAATTTTCATATTATCTTTGCCTTTTTCAGCAATAGATATCGGCCTACTCTAAATAATTCCCACTTAATTATACTTTTAGCTCTATTTTCTAGCTCTTATCTTTTTATAACCCAGAACTTCATCTGGGTTAATTATTAGAAATAATATTTAGATTTATGCAGGGCAACTAAAAATTTGCTCTGACATTAAATCGACACCACAAGGTAAAATTTCAATCCAATCTAAAAATTGATTAATCATTTCTTTACCAATAAATGGGCTGCCATGCTGTGGAACAATCATTTCAATATCCATCTGACGGACCATGTTGACCCATAAACGGATGACCTTATTTGAACACATATAGCGTTGGTGAAAAGCTTTCATTTTCATAACATGCGTATCGAAATCTTTCAAAGGTTGACTAGCGTCCTCAACAATCGAGGCCCCCATATCACCAGAAAACAAAATTTTAGCGACTGGATCATAGAACTGAAAATTACCCACCGAATGTAGAAAATGGGCTGGAACCACCACAAGCTTTGATTCTCCTAATTGAATCACTTGACCACGATCTGGTAGTTCAATAAGGCGATCTTCCCAATTCCCTTTCATGCGTTCACTCATGAATGCAGAATTTAGGTGCGGTAAAAATCGTGCCCATAATTTAGAAGCGACCACTTTGGCATCGGTATAGACTAACCAGCGTGGCATTGAAGTAATAATGTCTGGATCTTGATGAGAAGCCATCACATAATCCAGATTTTTCAATCGCGTATATTTATTAAGTTCCATAGTCAACGGAACATAGGTCAAATCGCCACCTGGGTCGATCACCGCAGCTCGTTCATGATCAATAATTAAAAATTGATTGGCTTGTATGCCTTCCCCTTTGACCAAACTGGTAAAACTAATACATTTATGTACGCCATTATCAAATAATATCTGCGATGTTGTTTTTTCAAACCCCATACAATTCCCCAAAAAAACTTTAAATATTAGATATTTTTATATCCATACTAAAATAAAGGGATTCGATAATTCTTGCAATGAATTGCTTTATTTTTCTCATAATATTTTAAAATAGCTTTTGCTTTTCTTATTTTATAAATGAATCATAATGTTATTTAAAATTAACTCACAATAAATTAAAATAATTCTCATTATCAGTTTTTGTCTTTTGCGCTGTCTAGGCCTCCCATGAACCAAGCACCTTATTTTTCAAGCTCCAAAACATTGTTAGCAGTTGCTATTTTTAGTTCGATGACAGCAAGTCATGCTGATGAAACAGCAGAACAAAAAAATTCGACCAGTGTGCTACCCACAATTTCTATTCAGGCGCAAAAAGAAACCACCTCCCCGTATGTCGCAACGAAAGCAAACTCTGCCTTAAAATCAGATGCGCCCTTGTTTAAAACTGCTCAGTCGGTTTCAGTAGTAACACGTGAACAGCTCGATCAGAAACAAGCAAGAACCTTAGCAGATGCACTTGAAGGTGTTGCAGGAGTAGAAGCTGGAAAACTAGGTCGTCGTGGTTGGGATGATTTCGTTATTCGCGGGCAGACATCTTCTGATTCGGTTTATGTAGATGGCTTAAGAGTCGGTCAAAGCTCACCAACTCCATCTGTAGCAGCTGAAATATCAGGTATGGATCAAGTACAAGTTTTAAAAGGTCCCGCATCTATTAATTTTGGTTTAGTTGCCCCAGGCGGTATGGTGAATCTAGTCACTAAACGCCCTGAAGCAGAAAACTTTGCACGCGCTAGTATGACTTATGGCAGTTACAGCCTTAAAGAAGGCACATTCGATTTAAACTATAGTCCTAATAATAGTGAAAAAGGTGCTTTCCGTTTAAATGGTCGTATCTCTGACCAAGATGACCCGACAGATTATGTATATTTTAAAAATTACTATATTTCCCCTTCTTACAACTTCGACTTAGGGGATAACACCGACCTTTCTGTCATCGCAAGCTATCAACATCGCGAATATATTCGTCAGCAAGGTTTACCTGTCATTGGGACATTAAAAGATAATCCTAACGGCGCTATAGACCGAAGCTTGTATATTGGAGATCCTAATTTCGGTAAATATGAGGCCGATGTTTACCGTACTGGTTATACGTTTAAACATGCTTTTGATAATGGCTGGAACTTCAATCAGAATTTTGCCGTACAAAAAACTGAAATGGATGGCACAGCTGTTTTTGCTCGAACAGGCACAAATTTCTGGGCAAAAAACAAACAAGGTGAAATCGACTACACGACCATTAGCCGTAAAAATAATAGCCGCCACCAAATTATTGATAACTTAAGTTTTGCCATCGATAACCGTTTAAATAAACAGTTTGATTTATATGGTATGCAACACGACGTTAATATTGGTGTAGATGCTTTTCAGGAAAAAAGTGACTACACCAATGATAAATATGACATTGGCGATTTAAATATTTATAACCCCGTTTATGGTCAAAACGTGACATTGACGCAAAATGTTCATGATATTAATCGCCTCAAATATTTAGGGCTCTATTTACGTGACCGTATTCAACTTAATGACCAATTGCTTTTAAGCTTGTCTGGACGCCAAGACTGGGCACAAACCCAAAGCACAAGTTTAGTTACAAGTAATGCGACTAAACAATCAGACAATGCATTTACGGGGAGCGCCTCTGTCATGTATACCCTTAATGACATTGTTGCTCCTTATGTCAGCTATGCCACTTCATTTACACCTAACAGTGGTACTGATGTAAATAACAATCCGTTCAAACCTGAAGAAGGGAAACAGGTTGAAGTCGGGATGAAGTTACAAAGCCCTAATCAACGAATTCAAGGCGCTATCGCTTGGTATGATTTAAAACGTCAAAATGTTTTAGTTACTGATACCGTGAATAGTGGCTATAAAGTACAACGCGGCGAACAGTTAACACGTGGTATTGAAACTGAACTCAGCGCAGAAATTTTAGAAGGCTTAAAATTAACGGCTGCATATACCTACACAATTGATGCGGAAATTAGTAAAGATGCGAACACGAGTAATGTAGGAAAAGCACTCGACAATATTCCTGAGCATGCATATAGCTTGTCAGCACGCTATAAATTTGATCCTGCATCAAAACTTGGTTGGTATGTAGGCGGCGGGTTCCGCGGTGAAACGTATAAAACTGTCGATGGCTTAGATGTTCATGTTCCAGGCTATACAGTCTTTGACACTGAAGCTGGCTATGACGCTGGGCATTGGGGCGCTCAACTTGCTATCCGCAATCTATTTGATAAAGATTACTATGCAGGTGCGCTGAATGAGAATTTAGTGACGCTCGGCAACCCACGCCAAATTAACTTCACAGTGAAATTTAACTACTAAAATGACCGACAAAACACGCACTCAAATTGAGTGCGTTTTTTATGGCGGCTTTAAATGTTTTAGAAGAAATAATGCTGCACTAAAGTAGAGACACCTACAATTAAGAAAATAGCCGCACCAATTTTATGAATGAGTGAGATAGATAAACGTTCAGCTAATTTATTACCAATAAATACAGCTGGTGCATTGGCAATTATCATACCTAACGTTGTACCCAGCATAACCCAGAAAATACTGTCGTAACGAGCAGCTAAGGCCACTGTTGCAATCTGCGTTTTATCGCCAATTTCAGCCAAGAAAAACAAGATAAAGGTTGCACCAAAAACACCAAATTTTTGCCATCTATTAATGCTATCTGTTTCATCATCTAACTTATCTGGAATAAGCATCCAGAACGCCATACCAATAAAACCACCAGCAAGAACCCAAACTAATATTTCGGGGCTCAAGACCGTCGTAATCCACTGTCCAAGCACAGCAGAGATACCATGGTTAATTAAAGTTGCTAACAGAATCGCAATGAGAATAGGGATTGGCTTACGGAAACGTGCAGACAGTAAAAGGGCAAGTAATTGAGTTTTATCGCCCATTTCAGCTAGGGCAACAATTGAGGTAGAAATCAGAAATTCTTGCATGTCGTTTCTCTGGCTAGCATAAATGCCCATGACCTACCCCTCCTGCTAGCCAAATATCTGCAGAGTGGTAAATCAAAGGTCTTGCCAACTCGGAAACGATGAGACGTTTAAGCTATGATGACCATGTTCTGTTGAACAATTATGTTGACCATCACCTATTCATTTAAAAATGAATAGCGGCTACTCCCCAATGAAGTATGTGCTTATTATATTCGAGCAGTTCTATTTTTCAAACAAAAAATTTTATCCACGCCCACACCAACAGCCGACCTAAGCCCAATAGTAAGGCTAAACAAATACTTAAGTTAATAAACCCCAAATTGTTAATGCCTGCTATGTGCTGTGACTGAAATTCAAATGGCAAAATAAGCATTGCTACAAATACTTCCAACCCCATTGCAACATAGGTCATCCATTCCCAAGGAAAGTGTAAAACACTGATCCATACCCCCATTAATAAAAATACAATCAATAGGATTGGTACCATGATTTTTAAAAAACCCACCATTTATTATTTCTCCTTTACCTAATAACGAGAAATTTCTCCTCTCTCTCGATAATTCATATCTAATCTTTAGATTAACCTAAAACCAATTAAATTAAATACCAAAATAAAAACCCCGCCGAAGCGAGGTTTTAATGATTCATTTCAAAATATTAGATTAATAAAGTACGAATATCTTTAAGAAGTTTCGTAAGTTTATTGGTAAAGCGAGCAGCGTCTGCACCATTAATTACACGGTGGTCATAAGACAATGACAGCGGCAACATTAAGCGTGGGTCAAAGTCTTTACCATTCCAAACCGGTTGCATCGTTGCAGGTGAAATACCCAAAATCGCAACTTGCGGCCAGTTTACAAGTGGTGTAAATGCTGTACCACCAATTGCGCCTAAACTTGAAATGGTGAAATTCGCACCTTGCAAGTCTTTCGGTGTTAATTTCTTATCACGTGCTTTTTGACCTAACACACCCAATTCAACTGCAATTTGCTTAATTGATTTTTGGTCTGGGTTACGAAGTACTGGCACAGTTAAACCATCAGGTGTTGCTACCGCAATTCCCATATGGATTTCATTGCGCAAGAGCACTGATTTACCATCATCAGATAGATGACCTGCGAACTCACGCTCTTCTTTCAACAAATACGCAACCGCTTTGATAATGAATGCCATAATCGTCAGGCTGATACCTTCTTTTTTGAAGTTGCCTTTCAGTTCATTACGCCAATCTTCTAACTCAGTAATGTCAGCCAAATCAAACTGGGTGACTTGCGGAATAAAGTTGTTCAATGACAATTGCGGAATTGATACTTGCTGCAAACGCGTCAGTACTTTTTCTTCCACGCCACCAAACGCAGTGAAGTCAGGAAGCTTTGGCAAACCTGAAACTGCTGGTGTAGCCGCAGCTACTGGAGCCGCTTGTGGTGCAGTTAAACGAGTCTTCACATAAGCAAAGATATCTTCTTTAATTACACGACCATGCTCACCAGAAGTTTTAACTTGTGACAAAACCACACCAAGTTCACGAGCAAGCTTACGAACAGCAGGGCCAGCATAAACTTTAGCGTTTTCAGCTTCTTGCTCTTTCGTTAACTTATCACTACCAGAAACTGGAGCAGATACAGCCTGAGTCGGAGCAGGAGCTGCCGCTTTAGGTGCTGCTGTCTGTGGGGCTGGAGCTACTTCTGCTTTTGGCGCTGGAGCTGCCGCAGGTGCTTGACCTTCCGCTTCAATTGTTGCAAGCA
This sequence comes from Acinetobacter sp. V102_4, assembly GCF_031799005.1. Classification (NCBI taxonomy): domain Bacteria; kingdom Pseudomonadati; phylum Pseudomonadota; class Gammaproteobacteria; order Moraxellales; family Moraxellaceae; genus Acinetobacter; species Acinetobacter sp. V102_4. The sequence continues at coordinate 111,612 of NZ_JAVQNR010000032.1, forward strand.
AAATACCTTGTGAAACTTGTTGACCTGCTTGCAAGTGAATCGCTTTCACAATGCCCGCAACAGTACTTGGAACTTCTACAGTTGCTTTATCAGACTCAACAACAACAAGGCTTTGGTCTACATCAACTTTATCGCCAACTTGTACCAAAATTTCAGCAACAACTGCTTTATCTACACCCAGATCAGGAACGTTAATATCAACTGGACCAGATTGAGTAGCAGCTGCTGCTACAGTTTCTTGTTGAACTGGTGCAGGCGCTGCCGCTGGGGCTGCTGTAGAAGCAGGAGCTTCAACTGGCGCACTTGATGCAGATGTTGTTTTCACTTTAATGAGCACAACACCTTCTTTAACTGTATCGCCTTCTTTAACTTGAATGCTTTCTACAGTACCAGCAACACTGCTTGGCACTTCTACAGTTGCTTTGTCAGATTCAACAACAACGATGCTTTGCTCAACATCGATTTGCTCGCCAACTTTTACTAAAATTTCACCAACTAGTGCTTTTTCAACACCAATATCTGGAACTTGAACTTCAACCACTTGGCTAGTGGTTGCAGTTGCTGGTTGTGCAGCAACTTGTGGAGCTGTAGCAGGTGCTTCTTTTTCAGCTGCTGGTGCAGGTTTTGCAACTTCTTCTGCTTGAGCTACAGGTGCAACACCCTCAGCTTCAAGTTCAAACAATACCGTACCTTCAGTTACGCTATCGCCTTCTTTGATCAAGATGCTTTTCACTACACCTGCTGAAGTGCTAGGCACTTCAACAGAGGCTTTATCTGACTCAAGCAAAACAAGGCTGTCATTTTCAGCAATGCTATCGCCAACTTTAACCAAAATTTCAGCAACAACTGCTTTATCTACGCCAATATCAGGGGTCTTAATTTGCATGCTTAGTTCCCCTCACCTGTTTGCGCTTCATGGTATTCAGCAACTGCTTGAACTTCTGGATGTGCTTGTGGAGCCCATGCCACTGGACGATCAGTATCTAACTCAAAGTTAGAAATTGCATCTTTAACTAAACGTGCATCTACTTCACCTTCGTCAGCTAATTTTTTCAAAGTAGCAACAACGATATGTGCAGCATCAACACCAAAGAAACTACGCAAGTTAGCACGTGTATCTGAGCGACCATAACCATCTGTACCCAACGCAACAAATGGGCGGCCATCTGGAAGATAGGCACGGATTTGTTCGCTATAAGCACGCATATGATCTGTTGCTGAAACAACAATACCTTCTGTACCGCGTAATTGTTTAGACACCCAAGACTCTTTCACTTCTTCAGTAAGTGGGTGTAAACGGTTGTATTCTTCACACGCCATACCATCACGAGACAACTCATTGAAGCTTGTTACACTCCAAACGTTTGAATGGATTTGGTATTCATCACGTAAGATTTTCGCAGCTTTGATCACTTCACGAAGAATTACACCTGAACCAAGTAATTGAACAGTTGCTTTTTCATCTTTTTCGAACAAGTACATACCACGTTTAATGCCTTCCTCAGCGCCTTCAGGCATTGCAGGATGCTCGTAGTTTTCGTTCATTACAGTTAGGTAATAGAACACACGCTCTTGGTTCACATACATACGTTGTAAACCATCATGTACGATTACAGCTAATTCGTAACCGAAACATGGGTCATAAGATACACAGTTAGGAATCGTGTTCGCCAAGATATGTGAATGACCATCTTGGTGCTGTAAACCTTCACCGTTCAATGTGGTACGACCAGCAGTTGCACCTAACAAGAAACCTTGAGCTTGTGCATCGCCCGCTGCCCATGCAATGTCACCAATACGTTGGAAACCAAACATTGAGTAGTACATGTACATTGGAATCATTGGCAAGTTATTGGTTGAATAACTTGTTGCCAACGCAGCCCATGCGCTCATCGCACCAGCTTCGTTAATCCCTTCTTGAAGCATGTGACCGTCACTTGCTTCACGGTAATGCATTAACTGTTCTTGGTCTTCTGGGGTATATTTTTGACCGTGAGCAGCATAAATACCAAGCTGACGGAACATACCTTCTAAACCAAATGTACGCGCTTCATCTGGAACGATTGGCACTACGCGGTCTTTAATTGCTTTTTCTTTGAGTAAAGAAGCAATTAAACGCACCATCACCATGGTCGTTGATTGTTCTTTGCCTGCAGAACCTTTTAATACTGCATCAAATACAGATAATTCAGGAATCGCTAAAATTTCACTCTCTTTACGACGTGCAGGTAAATAGCCACCTAAAGCTTCACGACGCGCCTTCATATACTTCATTTCTGGAGAGTTTTCACTTGGGCGGTAGAATGGAAGCTCTTCTAACTTATCATCTGTAAATGGCAGGTTGAAACGGTCACGTACATATTTCAAAGAGTCGATCTGCATTTTTTTGATTTGGTGAGTTTTGTTCACCGCTTCAATTTCTTCAGACAAACCGTAACCTTTAACAGTTTTCGCAAGAATAACTGTTGGTTGACCTTTAGCTTTCATTGCTTCTGCATAGGCAGCAAAAACTTTGTACGGGTCATGACCACCACGGTTAAGATTATCGATGTCTTCATCGCTTAAATCTTTTACAAGTTCCGCAGCTTCTGGGTACTTGCCAAAGAATTTCTCACGTGTATATGCACCACCTTTCACTTGATAGCGTTGATACTCACCATCAACTGTTTCGCCCATTACCGCTTTTAAAGCACCAGTGCTGTCTTTTGCAAGTAGCGGATCCCAATGACGACCCCATACCACTTTAATGACACGCCAGCCCGCACCACGGAATAAAGATTCTAATTCTTGAATGATTTTACCGTTACCACGTACAGGACCATCTAGACGCTGTAAGTTACAGTTAACCACCCAAATTAAGTTATCAAGCTTTTCACGACCAGCAAGTGAAATTGCACCAGTACTTTCTGGTTCATCCATTTCACCATCGCCAAGATATGCCCAGACTTTACGATCTTCTTCTTTGATCAAGCCACGGTTCATCAAATATTTTTGAATGTGCGCTTGATAAATCGACATGATTGGACCAAGACCCATTGATACAGTTGGGAATTGCCAATAGTCCGGCATTAAATATGGATGTGGATAGCTTGGTAAACCGTTACCACCAACTTCACGGCGGAAATTACTTAACTGTTCTTCAGTTAAACGTCCTTCTAGGAATGAACGTGCATAAATACCAGGAGCACAGTGTCCTTGGTAATAAATCATATCTCCGCCAAAGTTATTGCTGTTTGCGCGGAAGAAATGGTTAAAACCTACGTCATATAATGTTGCACTTGATGCGAAGCTCGCCAAGTGTCCACCTAAATCATCACCTGTTTTATTCGCGCGAAGTACCATTGCTAAGGCATTCCAACGAATCAATGCACGAATACGGCGTTCCATATCTTGGTCGCCTGGCATTGCAGGTTGTTCTTCAACAGAAATTGTATTTAAGTAAGGTGTATTGAGACGTTGAATGGGAACATGCTTAGCAATTGCTTGTTGGTAAAGTTTTTCCAATAAGAATGCCGCGCGCTCAGTTCCCATATGTTGTAAAACTGAATCGAATGCATCTTGCCACTCTTGGGTTTCTTGTGCATCGGAGTCACCGTAAAACGCCATAATTCACCTGTTCCTTGTTCTTTAATCTACTTTGTATTTTTACCACGTTTTACCCCTCTCTAGTTATTGCCACGGGTGAATGTGAGGGGGGCCTATTATTTTCTGAATGAATAGTCATTGACCGAGCATTAAACAAAATAACAAAAAAACGCCAATAATGGCGTTTTTTTATACAATCTTTACGTTAAAAAAGGTTTAAGTTAATTTCAGATTCATAAATTCAATAACCTTAACCTTTTTCACTATGCTTTTAAGGAAGCATCGCCAAGTAAGTTGTTGGATTCTTACGTTGACCATCTTTTACTACTTCATAGTGCAAATGTGGACCAGTACAGCGACCAGTACAACCTACATTGGCAATATGTTCACCTGCAGAGACTTGTTCACCTACACGTACCATTAAACGAGAAGCATGCGCATAGCGTGTTAAATAGCCATTCCCATGGTTAATTTCAACATATTGACCATAGCCAGTACCCCAACCAGATTTGGTTACAATACCTGGGCCTGTAGCATAAATTGGCGTACCACTTGGAGCAGCCATATCCAATCCGCCATGATGTTCGGCACGACCACCCATCGTACGGCCACCAAAGTTGGAAGAAACACGTACTGTATCAGGAAGAGGATGAGAAACTAACCACGAATAAGCATTTGAAGAAGAGGTATTGAAAGAGTTCTTAGCTGTCGTATTGCCATATTTTTTAGCGAGTGACTCATTGTTGAGCTCAACCGTTTTTTGGCGTAAGGTCACTGAAACTTTCGCACTCGCTGGAAGATCTAAATCATCAGGATGAGTATATGAACCTTGAGATAATGTTTTTGATAGTTGTTCCAATCGATCTGAATCAGTAGATTGGTTAATTGTTTGATAATCTGCAAAAGCAACTGATGCTGCCGAAGCGGCAAGTGAAAACGCTAATAAAATACGACGCGTGTGCATAAAAACCTCTTGAAACTGTTCTTACTTAAGTTCCTTATGATCTCTTCCTTGATATCGATTGAAATGAACGCTTAAGATGAAGACAAGAATCTATCCGAGAATGACCCATGTCTAAACCCGATAACGTTTTTCAACAATCCGGAAAACACATAAAAACAGGAAACCTTACGTTTCTAACAACGCAAGTCGCGCAATGGCAAAGACTTACGAAAATTATCCAACCCTTATTGCCCCAACCGGAACAATGGCAGGTCGTGTGTTATCAAAATGGTTCTTTGATCATTACTGGTGAAAATCAGGCGATGATTAGTCAACTCAGTTATTTACAGAACCAATATGTATCTAAATTATCTCAACTTGAAGGGTTAAAAGACCTACAAAGAATTCAGGTTCGCTTGAGAAATAAAAACATTCCAAATCCACCCTCATCTGAGCCATCTAAACCCATCCCCCCGGAAACACAAGAAATGTTACGTAGTGCAGCCGACTTTGTGAGCGACCCTAAGCTTAGCCAAGCTTTACTACGTTTGGCAAGCAATAAAAAATGACGAGCTATATATTTAAAGAAAAGTTCAGCCATATTTATGTGACAAAATTCACACTTTAAAATGTTACATTATAACATGACCAAATAAAGACAATGACTTATGTCACACTCACATATGGAATTGGACATTCATTCTCGTCATCAAATGTTACAATTTCATAATTACTCGGATCACTTTGAACATTGCGTAACAACTGATTATTTAAAGCATGTCCCGATTTATAACCATCAAACTTGGCAATAATTTGATGACCAAGCAAATACAAATCACCTACTGCATCTAAAATCTTATGTCTCACAAATTCATCAGCGAAACGTAAGCCTTCTTCGTTAACAACACCCGTGTCATCTACACCAATCGCATTATCTAAACTTGCACCTAAAGCTAAGTTATTTGCTTTGAGATAATCCAGATCTTTCATAAAACCAAAAGTACGAGCTTCACTGACTTCATATACAAAAGTTTCAGTAGAAAAGTCGATAGTCGCAGATTGATATTCTTTAGCAAATGCCGGATGGTCAAAATCAATCGTAAAATTTAACTGAAAGCCATTATGCGGGCTAAAAATTGCTTTTTTATCATCGATTAATGCTTCAACTGGTTTTAATATTCTTATAAATTTTTTCGGCGCATCCAGCTCACGCAATCCACCTTGCATTAACAGGTAAATAAATGGGCCAGCACTTCCATCCATAATCGGAACTTCGGACGCAGATACCTCAACAATAAGGTTATCAATCCCCAAACCTGCAATTGCGCTCATCACATGCTCAATCGTTCCAACTTTTATATCTCCAATTACTAAATTGGAGCACATGAAAGCTTCTTGAATCAGCAAAGCATTCGCATGGATTTCCACAGGTGGATCTAAATCGATACGACGAAATACAATACCTCCATCCACGGTATGTGGAATGAAATTGATCATCACTTTTTGACCGCTATGAAGACCTATTCCACTCGCTTTTACCACACGATTGAGAGTACGTTGTTTCACCATGCTTTGTAACTTCTTTTTTAAAACCGCTATACGTTAGCATATTTAGTGATTGATCAAAAACAAAAAAAGGCAGTGATTAAACACTGCCTTTTTTAAAATCTAATAATATTTTACTTACGTTGCTGATTTTTCAAGTAATCTTGAATGCTCATCGGAGAAGAACGCGGAGAAGAACTTGCAGTACTACTCACTTCATTGTCTGCATTTTGACGCTTATTAATAGCAGGAACATCATCTTCATCAACAGATTGAGCTGATTGAGTCGATGCATGACTTACCGTATTGCGTTTTCTCGGCTCTGCATCTGCTGCATTTCGTGTTAAACCAGTTGCAATTACTGTTACACGTAATTCATCACGCGCATCTGGATCAAATACAGTACCGTAGAAGATTTCACCTTCATCAAGGTCAACAATCTGGTTCACGACATCAGTAATGATTTCAGTTTCGCGTAAAGTAATATCATCACCGCCAGTAATGTTAATCAACACACCTTTAGCATTAATAATATTTACGTTATCAAGCAATGGACTACGGATAGCCTGTTCAGCAGCTTGACGTGCACGATCTTCACCACGGCCTAAACCAGCACCCATCATGGCATAACCACGTGTACTCATTGCAGTTTTCAAATCGGCGAAGTCAAGGTTAATATGACCACGGTTTACAACAAGGTCAAAGATACTACGTACAGCGTTTAACAATACATCATCAGCTTTTTTATAAGCATCTTTCATTGAAATATCGCCATATACGCTGAGTAAGCGCTGGTTAGGGATAATAATCAATGAATCAACATGTGCTTCAAGCGCTTCAATACCACGTTCAGCAGACTTTAAACGGCGACGGCCTTCAAAGTTAAATGGGGTTGTCACAACACCAACAGTCAAAATACCCATTTCTTTGGCAACTTCAGCCACCACAGGTGCCGCGCCTGTACCCGTACCACCACCCATACCAGCGGTAACGAATACCATATCCGTACCTTCAAGATGGTGACGAATAATTTCACGGCTTTCTTCTGCTGCAACTTGCCCTACTTCAGGGTTAGCACCAGCACCTAGACCACGTGTACTTTGCTCGCCTAACTGAATTTTGAAAGGTGCATTCATACAGTCCAGTGCTTGTTTGTCTGTATTGGCACAAACGAATTTAACACCTTGAATATCAGACTGCACCATATGTTGAACGGCATTACCGCCACCACCACCTACACCAAATACAGTGAAACGGGCTTGACCGTTGCCATCGTTTAGTTCATCTTCTATAAATTCAAATGAGGCCATGACCTTTAGGGTTCCTAATACATTATGGCAGTCACTTCAGCCCGTATACTGCCTTGATTTTCAAAAATAACTAATTTTAAGAATGCTGTGCAATACAAACCTTGTCAAGTACAGTGGTTTTCTCTTACAACTTCCTAACAATTCTACCAATAAATCCATACATCCTAAAAAATGGCTTTTAGCTTGCTATTAAACGCATTCCAGCCATTTACCATTCGTTCCCATACCGAACGGTCATTTGCCTCTTCAGGCTCTTCAACAGCTTCTTGCAACTCACTTTGGCTAAACATGAGCAAACCAGCTGCTGTTGCATACATCGAACGACGTAACGCGGCTTGATGCTGATCATCAGCATAAACCTGTAACGGTGGATTGCCCAAATGTGCAGATACCCCCAACATACGGCGAGCCAAACTCACCATACCTTCGATTTGACAAGCATCACCTGTCAGCACTACACCATGGTATAAACCATGAATTGCACCGCTATTTTCGAGTTCATCGCGAATCTGGCTAAAGATCTCTTCATAACGGGCAATAATAATTTCTGACAACTCAATTCGACTAATGGTTTGAGGGCCATCAATTCCTTCTACCTGAATCATGTGATCTGGCTTAACAGCACTTAAATCAACACAACCATACAGAATTTTAATGCGTTCAGCTTCTTCTGTCGTGGTTTGCAATACAGCCGCAATATCACGCGTAACGTGCTCACCACCGCGTTGCAATGTACGTGCCAGAGCCAAACGCCCATCTAGATAAACCGCAAGATTGGTAATGCCTGCGCCAATATCGACCAGACAAACACCATATTCTTTTTCATCTTTAAGTAAACTTGCCTCAGCGGTTGCCAAGCAAGATACCACCATTTTTTCAACCCCGATATTTGCACCTTTCATGGCGCGATCAAGGTTTTGCATAGTCGCTATAGGCATCATCATTAACTGATAATGTCCTGTCATACTATGGGCAGTCATGTTAATTGGATTCTGTACCCATTCAGCAGAATCACCCAATTCAAAGCCTAACGGCACTGCGCTTGCTAAATAGTAATCAGAAGTCACATGACTTGCTTTTGCCAATTCTAACGCGCGCACAACTTCGTTTGTTGTAATAACATGTGCTGGATTAGCGACTGGTGTGCGACCAGAGGCATAAAAACTTTGCAACTCGGTACTCGGAATCGATACCCATGCGCTATGAATGCGACATTCGGCCATATTTTCCGCTTCAGCAACAGCATTTTTAATCGCAGCGATGACTTTATCGAGGCTTACGATTTTTCCTTTATTCATGCCTCGATTGCGAGCAGTTGCCATACCGATAACTTGAATGTTATCCGGCGCATGAATTTTTCCAATCAAAACTGAAACTTTATGCGTCCCAATGTCAATCGCAACAACTGAGGGAACAGCTTCATTCATCACTCATACCATTTCTTTGTTGTTTAATACCAGGCAAATTGCCTATTTTAAAGCCACGTATTATGGCTTTGCTTTTGTTCCACCTGCAATGCTTGTGTCATCAATCGTTACAACAAACTGACCATTCACAATTTTAGGTGGTGTTGCGTTCTTCCATTGAATAGATAATCCATTACGATATCGCAAATCAATGGCTGAGATTTTCGACCACACCGGTTTTAAGTCAGATTGTGCCAGATGACTTAAACGTTGCAACTTATTCATTGTTTGATCTTGGTCAACGATAATTCGTAAACCTGTGTCAAACTGCATAAACCAAGTCATTCGCTCCGTCAGATATAACTCTTTTAGGCGCAAATTGGCGGGGTGGAATAATTGATTGATTTCATTATAGCGTCGCATCATCATTTTCGACTGGCTTACCGGACCATGTAGTAACGGAAGCTCAGGATGAATTGTCGACTCCGCCTCACTGAATACATCGCCTCCATCGCTTAACAAGCGACCTGTTCCCCAACGGGCGATGGCATGTCGAGGCATAACACGAACACGAATACCATTGGGCCAGGCACGAGATACAACAACTCGGTCTACCCACGAAATTTCTAATGTTTTGTCACGAATCTGTTCTAAATCAGATGTGAAATAATTCGCTTTTATAATTGGAGCAACATGCTGCATCACTTGTTGTGTTTCAACTGAAGACGTCGACCCTACAACCTCTAGCTTTGCAACTTTCGCATCTGTAATAACTTTATATAGCCCATAAATTCCGACTGCCAGCACTACAAAAGCAATAACCAACAGCACCCATCCACCAGCATTCGCAAGCTTCTGCTTACGTGTAGGCGGTTTATCATGAATAGAGGTGATGGCCGCACGTTTACGGCGCATGGAAGCCGGAAGTTGTGCCATATTTAAGCCGTACCTTCCAATGTTTGCTCAAGAATGGCAACACACAATTCATCAAAACTATAGCCAACAGCTTGAGCAGCTTTTGGAACTAAAGAGTGGCTGGTCATACCTGGCACAGTGTTGACTTCTAAAAGCCAGAAATTACCCTGCTCATCCTGCATCGCATCAATACGGCCCCAGCCTTCAGCACCAACTGCTTGAAAAGCACGTAAGCACAATGCTTGTAGGTTTTTCTCTTCTGTCTCACTTAGACCACAAGGAATACCGTACTCAACATCATTACGTTCATATTTTGCTTCATAGTCATAAAAAGCAACGTCTGCTGGTGGTTGTAAACGAATAACCGGCAAAGGCTGTCCATTTAAGAACGAGATTGTGAATTCACGACCTGTGATCCATTTTTCTGCCATCACAACAGCATCGTGCTGGGTCGCCTTTTCAATTGCAGCAGCAAAGTCTTCTGCTTTCTCAACCTTACTCATGCCCACGCTTGAGCCTTCATGTACAGGTTTGATAATGACAGGCAAGCCTAGCTCAGCAATAACCGCATCTAAATCTGTATCTTTAGTAATAATACGATATGGCGCTGTAGGTAAATCGCTACCTTGCCAGATTTGCTTGGTTTTGACTTTATCCATGCCAATCGCAGAACCTTGCACACCTGTTCCTGTATAAGGCAGATTTAACCATTCAAGTACGCCTTGAATCTGGCCATCTTCACCGCCACGACCATGCAATACAATAAATGCACGATCATAATTTACAAGTTCAGTCACACTGCGGTCTTGCGGATCAAATGCTTCAGCCTGAACACCTGAGCGTAACAAAGCATCCAGAACTGCCTGACCACTATCTAAAGACACAGCACGCTCAGCCGATTTCCCACCAAATAGCACGGCAACTTTGCCGAATTTTGTAGCATTTGACACGTTTAAATCCTTAACCCGATAATTCAATACTTTTTGTTTATTTCATATACAAATTGTGTTGTGCAAGTTCTACTGAAATTGCTCCAACGTTACCCGCACCCTGCGTTAATAACAAGTCATTTGGTTGTAACACATTTTGCATGATGTTTTGCAAATTACCTTCAACCGGATCGACCAAAATCGGTTCCACCTGTCCACGTAAACGAATACTACGCGCCAAAGTACGGCTGTCTGCACCTACAATAGGCTTCTCACCGGCAGGATAAACTTCCAGTAATAATAATTGATCGACTTGAGAAAGCACTTCAATAAAGTCATCAAAACAATCGCGGGTACGAGAGTAACGGTGTGGCTGGAATAACATAACCAAACGACGATCTGGATGGCTCTGGCGAGCAGCTTTAATAGTCGCTTCTACTTCTTTCGGATGGTGCCCATAGTCATCAACTAGCTTAACGTTACCATCGGCAAGTTCAAACTCACCTTGTACTTGGAAGCGACGACCAACACCACTAAATCCTGCTAATGCACGGCTAATTGCATCATCAGAAACACCTTCGTCAGTCGCAACACCAATAGCAGCTAGAGCATTTAAGATGTTATGCATACCCGGTTGGTTGATGGTTAAACGTAGCGGCTCACGACCTTTACGTAACACCGTGAAGTGTGAACGCATACCATCTTGTTCAACATCAATTGCGCGAATGTCGTTATCTTCATTAAAACCATAAGTAATAACTGGGCGGCCTACACGTGGCATAATTTCACGAATGTTGGCGTCATCACCACAAACTACAGCCAAACCATAAAATGGTAAGTTATGAAGGAACTGTACGAACGTATCTTTTAATTTATCAAAGCTACCTTCATAGGTATCCATATGGTCAGCATCAATGTTCGTTACAATGGCCGCCATTGGTTGCAAATAAAGGAAAGACGCATCTGACTCATCAGCTTCAGCCACGATAAAACGACTTTCGCCCAGTGCAGCATTTACACCTGTGCTATTAAGTAAACCACCAATGACATAGGTTGGATCAAGGTTTTCTTCAGCCAACATGGTGGTTAAAAGACTTGTAGTAGTGGTTTTACCATGCGTACCAGCTACAGCAATACCATGACGGTAACGCATAAGCTCACCTAGCATCTCTGCGCGGCGTACGATTGGAGTACGTTGCTCAATCGCTGCTTTAATTTCTGGATTTTCTGGATCAATCGCTGTAGAAACTACAAGCACATTGGCATTTTTAATATTTTCCGCTTGATGGCCAATATAAACCTTGATGCCATTTTGCTCTAATTGTTCTGTAGTCTTAGATGCTTTAATGTCTGAACCAGAAATTTTATAACCTTGGTTACCCAATACCTCTGCAATGCCACACATCCCAGCACCACCGATCCCCACAAAATGAATGTGTTTGATACGGCGCATTTCAGGCACTTTAATCAGTTTTTTTGCTTGGTTCGCAGCTGTTGATGGAGACATAGTAAATCCGATTACATTTTTTGGATAAGATCAACCACATGCTGAGTCGCATTTGGTTGGGCATGTTGACGCGCTTTCACTGCCATTTCTGTAAGTAATTGGCGGTTCATCAGCGAAGTGAACAATTCATTTAAAACATCTGGTGTCATAGTCGATTGCTGGCAAATTTTTGCAGCGCCGATATCAGCCAGAAATTTGGCATTCGCAGTTTGATGGTCATCAACTGCTATCGGAAGTGGTACAAAAACTGCAGCAACGCCTGCTGTTGCAACTTCCGTCACCGTTAATGCTCCAGCTCGGCAAATAATTAAATCAGCTTCACTATAAGCCTTTGCCATATCTTCAATAAACGGCAAAACCTGCACCTTTAAGTTGGCTGGTGCATCTGCATAAAGTGCTTGAGTTGCTTCAACTTGCTGTTGACCACTTTGATGAAAAATATTGAGTGGAACTTGTATTTTTTTGAGCGCTGGCGGTAAATGTTCATTAAGCGCTTTTGCACCTAAAGAACCGCCGACAATTAAAATATTTAAAGGTTGTCCCGCTTGCTCACGCGCATCATAACGCCACTTAGAGCTTAAAATATCGGTGATTTCACGACGTACCGGATTTCCGGTTGTAACAACTTTTTCACTAACAGGAAAAGTATTTGGAAATGCTTCACACACGACTTTAGCAACACGCGCTAGCTGTGCATTGGTAAAACCAGCAACCGCATTTTGCTCGTGAATAAGTACTGGAATACCTAACAATCGTGCTGCTAAACCACCAGGCCCCGCAACATAACCACCAAATCCAGCCACAGCATCAACTTTAAGCTGTTTCATATAGCGCATTGCGCTTAAAGTCGCTTTTAAAATTTTAAAAGGCGCAGCAAGTTTACGGATCACACCGTTCCCACGAACACCTTGAATATCAATTTGATAAATTGGAATATTTTGATCTTTTAATAATCGATTTTCCATACCTGTTGGCGTGGCTAACCATGAAACCTGACAACCTTGTTGTTGAAGTTGTTTGGCTACGGCGAGGGCTGGAAAAACATGTCCACCTGTACCGGCAGCCATCATCATGACATGTTTGGGTTTGCTTTGCTGTGAATCGGTCACGGTCTAATTCTTCAACTCAAAAAACAATGGAAATTGTCATCTATTTTTGTAGCCGTTTATTTTAATCCTAAAGCTTCATTAACGAAAAGCTAATTTCACTCGTTTATAACAGAAAGATGTGCTTTTTTGAAAATATGCCTACAAAGCACTAGCGTATTTCATATTGTGATTTTATTAATTCATATATTTTCAGGTGATTTCCCATAAATACCGCTGAAAATCACCTGAAATAAATAATTAAGCCGTACGACCAGCTTCTAATACATCAAACAGATTATCGGCAATTGATGTACCAAATTGAGCATCAATTTCACGAATACATGTTGGGCTGGTGACATTAATTTCAGTGACATAATTACCAATCACGTCTAAGCCAACAAAAATCAAACCTTTTTCACGCAAGAAAGGACCAATTTTAGCTGCGATCAGCTTATCATTTTCAGTAAGCGGACGCGCTTGACCTAAGCCACCTGCCGCCAAATTACCACGCACTTCACCGTTTTGGGGAATACGAGCTAGGCAATAAGGAATAGGTTCACCATTTACCATCAAAATACGCTTATCCCCTTCTACAATCTCAGGAATATAACGTTGAGCCATAATTGGACGAGTACCTAACTCTGTCAGCATTTCCAACGTTGAACCAATGTTTACACCATCTTGATATAAGCGGAAAATTCCCGTACCGCCCATGCCATCAAGTGGTTTCACAATGACATCGCCATGTTCTTTAAGAAATTCACGAATTAAACTTTGCTGAGATGTCACAAGTGTAGGTACTTGCAGCTCTGGGAACTGCGTTGCAAATAGCTTTTCATTGCAATCACGCAATGACTGAGGCTTATTGATAATCCATGAACCTTCGCGTTCAGCTTGCTCAAGCACGTAAGTCGTATAGACAAAATTCATATCAAACGGTGGATCTTTACGCATCAATACCACATCGTAAGCCGCGATAGATTCTTTTTTCTTTTCGCCCAATTCGTAATAATGATTGTAATCTTCAAATACTTTTAATGGCGAGATTAGACCGTAAGCCTTACCTTGATCGATATATAAATCTTGTTGTAATGCATAACCCAATTCATGTCCACGACGGCTCGCCGCCCACAACATTGCCATGGTTGAATCCTTTTTAAGATTTACGGTTTCAATCGGATCCATGACGACAAGTACACGCATGCTCAAGCTCTTCATAAAATTTAAATTAGCATGAGTATAGCTGAGATTTTTCACTCGTTTTTCTTAATTTCAGTAAATCGTTATCTGTTATTCCTTTAACTAGAACTCAAGTAAATTCAGTTAAACTATGACCATAAAATATTATTTTTAAAGGCTAAAGATGAAACTTTATCGCTATTTAACCGGCCCTGATGACTCTGCTTTTTGTGCACGAGTAACTAAAGCACTGAATCATGGCTGGGAATTATATGAAGCACCAACCATGACCTTTAATGGCACGCATGTCATTGTGGGGCAAGCAATTTGCAAAACAATTGACGAGAATTATGATCCAGAAATGGATATTTTAGATGTTCTCAAAAATAATGCTTAATCCTCAGGGGGAGTTTTTATTGTTAAAAGCCCCCTCTCCAAAACTCAATTAACAAGAAAAACTAATGAGTTAATTCACATAGTTTGCTTAATTTACTCATTACATTCCTAAAAAAATAGTTATTAAAAAATAAATATGTCATTTTTTAAGGCAATAGTTCTTTTATTCTAAACAATTAAATGATTATAATTATTATTTATACTTTTATTTTTGTTAACTGATTTTATCTTTATGTTAAGAATTTCTATATCATCTCCCCCAATTAAGCGTCTTTTCCCGCTCAGCTTACTCAGTTTAATGATCTTGAATATCCAAGGTGTATACGCTGAAGACTCTAGTAACTCATCCTCGAAAGTTGCAGCGACCATGCCCACCATAAAAATTGAGGCGATGAGTGAACTCGATCCAATCAAAAGCTATATCGATTATGACAAAGCCAATGTCACACGTAATGGCTTAGATAAAAAAGATATCCCTCAAACCGTTGATACCATTGATGTTCAGAAATATAAAATTTATGGATCAAATGATTTAAGCGTTATGCTGCAAGGTACCCCAGGGGTATCTACCAATTACGATATGCGTGGTGATGGCATTACCATTCGTGGTTTTGGTGCTGATACAGGCGATATTTACCGTGATGGTATACGTGAAAGTGGTCAAGTACGTCGTAGTACTGCCAATATCGAGCGTATTGAAATTTTAAAAGGCCCCGCTTCTGTTTTATATGGTCGTAGCGCTGGTGGTGGGGTTGTGAATATGGTGAGTAAGTTCGCCAATTTTGACTCCAAAAGTTCAGTTGGTGCTTATGCAGGTTCATATGACAACTACGGAACAACGGCTGACATCAATCAAGTCATTAATGATAATTTAGCAATACGTTTGACCGGAGAATATGGTGAATCAGGTAGCTTCCGCTCTGGTATTGAAAATAAAATTGAGATGTTTTCACCAAGTTTTACTTATAAAAATGACGATGGAACGCTTACTTGGACCACACAATATACGTATGACAAATTAGGCCGTGTACCCGATCGCGGACCATCACATGACATTCTGCCTACGGGAACCTCTATCAAAACAGGATTTGCGCAAGACGGAGATTATGTTGATGATATTTTGCAAGTTGTGCGTACCGATGTGAATTATGAATATGCACCTGATTGGAACTTTCACTGGGCAGCAAGTTACCGACAAGCAGAACAGAACTTTGACCATTTTTACTTTGGAACTTATTGTGGGTTAGATGGAAAGAATTCAAAGAATGAAACTTGTACAAAAAAAGGCTACATCGACCAAATTTACTACTGGCAGCAAACCAGCAATAAAACCACCACCAATACATTTGATATTAAGGGCAAGTTCAAAACAGGCTCGCTTGAACATCAAATCATGATAGGTACAGACTGGACCTATGAACAACGAGAACCACGTCTAGCCAATGAGACTCAAAATGGTTCAGCCATTTATGGTTACGTCAATCCATTCACAGGTGAACGAGAATCAAGTCGTGGCAATGGCCCACTCTTAATTAGTCAGCATAACTACAATGAAGGCACAACTTATGGTGTATTCATTCAGGATTTAATTGGTCTAAATGACCAACTTAAACTGATGATGGGTGTCCGCTACGATTACTTCGACTTTTCAACCACCAACAAACTCACTAATGCACGTCGCAATGTAAAAGACAGTACTGTTAGCCCAAATGTTGGTTTGGTATGGCAACCGCTTCCTGAACATAGTTTTTACACCTCATACTCTAAAAGCTTTGCGCCATTCGGTGGGCAAATGGGTGTTAACCAAGTCACTGGAAGCACCGATGTCGAAAAAATGGACAAAGAGCCTCAATATAATGAGCAATATGAAGTTGGGGTAAAAAGCGAATGGTTAGATAGTCGTTTAAATACTCAATTTTCGGTCTTTGATATTCGTAAAAATAATATCCGCTATAAACCAAATCCTGACAGTGAACCAGAGGTATGGGCAACTGCTGGTCAGCATCAATCTCGTGGTCTCGAATTTAGCTTTATTGGCCGTGTGCTTGATAATGTCTTTGTTCGCGGTGGTTATGGTTACACCGATGCCAAAGTAAAAGAAGACAAGCAAAAACCTGAACAAGAAGGTAACTATTTAGCAAACACATCTAAAAACACGGGTAATTTATTTGTTCGTTATTTACCAACTGAACAGTGGTATACCGAGGTGGGCGTAACCTATGTGGGCTCTTATTATCCAAATATTAATAATCAAGTAAAAATGGAAGGCTTTAATCGCGTCGATGCTGCGGTTGGCTATAGTGCAGACCCGTGGAATGTCACACTTGCAGTAAATAACCTAACCAATAAAGAATACTGGCGCTCAGACAGCATGCCAGGCACACCACGTAATGTGTTATTGCGTTTAAATTATCAGTTCTAAGTAAAAATATTAAATTGGCATCCCTCTATTTAGAGGTATGCCTTTTTCTTTTTAATAATAAAAGAGACAAGATTTTTATCTTCAATAAATAAAATATTTAATTTTTAGATTATACTCTTCTCATTAAACATACCAATTAAATCAACAATATGAATAAACAGTTTATTTTAACTTTTTTATTATTTTTTTTATCGCTATCAACAGAAGCAAAAATCATTACTCTTTCAATTGATACATATCAAGACTTATCAAAACAAGAGCAAAATAGTATTAAAGACAACCTCAACAAAGGATGGATCAGTTATGCTAGAGATGATACAAGAATTCATTATTTGAGTTATCAACTAATTAAATCTATTTCAGATTCCGTTGTAATAGCTCCAGTTAAAACTACACCAATCGATCAGGGAAATTTAAATTCTTTAGATTTATGGCAATTTGACTGCAAAAATAAAAAAATGATGTTGTTGTCCGAAGCCACTTATTCAATTACGAATTCTGAAATATTTTCAATACAAGAAGTAGAATTTCCAAAAGAAGTACCAGCTATCCCTAACTCTATTGCAAATAGAATTCTAGAAATGGCATGTGTTCTGAACTACATAAAAAATCATTAGCCATAAAAGGAAGGAGAGCTCAAGTGCCCCTTCCTTTTATATTATGGAAAATTAAATACCGTATTTCTCGCGATAAGCTTGCATATTTGCTAGCGCTTCTTTTTCGCCTTTCGCATCTAAATAATCCATTAAATCTTTCATGGTGATCAGCGCGTGCACAGGAATTTCTAATTCTTTTTGAACTTCTTGAATTGCTGAAAGCTCACCTTGACCACGTTCTTGACGATCTAGCGCAACTAAAACACCAGCGATAGTTGCACCAGCATTTTTCAAAATCGTTACGACTTCACGAATCGCTGTACCTGCGGTAATCACGTCATCAATAATCCAGACTTTTTTACCTTCAACCGCAGCACCAACTAAAACACCGCCTTCGCCATGATCTTTCGCTTCTTTACGGTTAAAGCCCCATGGCACACTTTTGTTATGTACTTGCGACAAGGCAACAGCAGTCGCTGCTACAAACGGAATGCCTTTGTAAGCTGGCCCAAAAATAACATCAACATTTTGGCATTGTGTTAATTTATCGGCATAGCCTTGTGCTAAAAGAGATAAAGCTTCACCATCGTTGAGTAGGCCTGCATTAAAAAAATAAGGACTCACGCGTCCAGATTTTAAAGTAAACTCACCAAATTTAAGCACACCGCGTGATAATGCGAGTTCGATAAATGCTTGCGGGTTAAATGACACAGGCGTTGTCATGAGGTGCTCCAAATTCACAATTGAGGTTAAATTTTCGCATGATACCAAAGGATCAGTATCCAAGTGATGTAAAAATTCTTCGAGTCGTTTCCATTAACGTAAATGGCTTGCGTTCTTCGGTGACGAAAGGCTTACTTGAATGGTTAGAACAATCAGATGCCGATGTCGTATGCATGCAGGAAAGCCGCATTACCCATGAACAATGGACTGAAAAATTTAGACCCGAAGGATGGCATACCCATCTATTTCCAGCAGAGCGTGCAGGTTATGCAGGAACTGCCATATATAGCCGCTTACCCTTTGTCTCTGTTAAAGATGGTTTAGGGTTTGAACTGGCTGACAGTCAAGGTCGCTTTATTTCTGCTGAATTCGATTTAGGTTTGTCACATCCGGTACATATTGCGTCATTATACTTACCTTCAGGCTCAAGTGGTGAAGAAGCGCAAGCACGTAAAGATTTATTTTTAGGTGAATACGCAAAAATCTTGAAGCAATGGCGTGATGAAAATAAGTCAGTCATCATTTGTGGTGACTACAACATTGTTCATAAACGAATTGATATTAAAAACTGGTCAGGTAATCAAAAATCATCTGGCTGTTTACCGCATGAACGTGCTTGGCTTGACCATATTTATGATGAACTTGGTTATGTTGATACATTCCGTGTAGTTCGAGCAGAAGCAGAACTTTATTCATGGTGGTCAAATCGCGGTCAAGCTCGTGCAAAAAATGTAGGATGGCGTATTGACTATCAAGCCTGTTCACCAGACTGGAAAGCACGTACAACCAATGCATGGGTCTTTAAAGATCAATGGTTTAGTGACCATGCACCCGTTATCATCGACTATAAAATTCAAGAATAAGTGAACAGTTGTTCACTTACCTTGTCGTTTTCGCTTACAGCATATGTCGTTTTTGAGTATTTTTCTTACACAGCTTTAACGGCATTATAGCCCCACGGCACAGGGAAGCAGTCAGGATGACGCAAAAGGATAGGACGCCGTAGGAAGATAAAATAAACTTATGATAAGTTTATTTGCAAGGATGTGACATTGGACGTTGAAATGAGACCCGCATGATCAGGATGATTAAATGCGGGTTTTCTCTTTTCAATCTCTTATTTTTTGCGCTAAGTTCTTTTAGTTTTAACTTCTTCTTATTAAGCTCATTATCGCCTTGTCTTATGACAATAACATGACATTTGTCTTTCGATTAATCATAATTTTTCATTTGTTTTAAAAGTATCTGTATAAAGTAGTTCTCAAATGCTTTTTGGGGTAGGCTGTGTGCTCTCTCTTTTTGACATGGACCGATAAAATGTTAAAAATTTATGGAATCAAAAACTGTAATTCAATGAAAAAAGCATTTGATGCCTTGCAAGCTAAAGAGCTTAACTATGATTTTCATGATTATAAAAAACAAGGGATTGATGCAGATACCCTAAAAATCTGGTTAAAAGAAATTGGGCAAGACACGGTTCTAAACAAAAAAGGAACCACTTGGCGTAAGCTATCAGAAGAAGAACAAACACGTGCATTAAGCAGTGAAGACCATCTTATTGAAGCACTTATTGCTCAACCAAGTTTAATTAAAAGACCAGTTTTACAAACCTCCCAAGGTTTTATCGTCGGTTTTGATGAAGCAACCTATCAAAATATCCAAGCATAAAAAAACGAGCCATTTGGCTCGTTTTTTATTAAAACTTTTAGTTAGCGCGAATCCATGTTTGGTTACGACCAAGTGCAGAAACGCCAATATATCCACGCAATTTAAGCTTCTTACCGCCATCTGTTAACTCACCTTTCAATTTGTAAGTTTTGCCAGATTTAGGATCTAAAATCGTACCGTTTTCATAACTGTTGCCACCTACATTTTTTAAATTATGTACAATGGTGACACCTTTAAGTGGTTTGTTTTTGTACGGACCTTCACATTTTGTACAAGCGTTTTCTTCGCCCGGTGTCAAAATGTTTTGAATGGTTGCAGTTAAGGTTCCATCCTTCTGTTCCGTAAATTTAACTACGGCTTTTGGCTTATTGGTCTGATCATCAATTGTTTTCCATACCGTTCCATTGAGTGTATCAGCCGCATTGGCAAATGCAGCCATACCAATGAGTCCTAAAGCTAAAGCAATCTTTTTCATTTTTGTAATATCCTTGGGTCTTTCAAGATTTTAGTATTCAGAAGTCGCAAAGATATTGCAATTTTTGAATGTGACTGTTTCGTGTAACCTTGTAATCTTGCAAAATAAAATTTACAAGAAAACAAGAAACTAGCATAAAAATGGATGCTCTATGAATATATCAAATGTTTGGAAATATTACTTTACAGAAACTTTTCTAAAAACAACAATTCGCAAGCCAAGTCAGCTAAATTTACCGCCTACTGCCTTACGTCCTGTTTTAGACCAAATGTGTCGTGCTTTTCCACGACAAAAAAATGTCTCTGTTCGCCCAATTCGGCTGGCAGGCATTAAAGGTGAAGAAATCAAACCGCAAGATCATTCTACTCAACTGATTTTTCATATTCACGGTGGTGCTTTTTTTCTTGGCAGTGTCAAAACACACCATGCTTTTATGACGGATTTAGCTGCTCGTACCCAAATGCAAGTTATTCATGTGGATTATCCGCTTGCACCAGAACATCCCTACCCTGAGGCAACCGAAGCTCTATATGACATCTATCAATCTTTAGTAGTACAAGGTGTTCAGCCAAAAGATATTATTTTATCGGGCGATTCATGCGGAGCCAATTTAGCATTAGCACTTTGTTTACGCTTAAAAGAACAACCTGAGCTCATGCCGAGTGGTCTGATTTTATTGTCGCCTTTTTTAGATTTAACGCTGACAAGCGAATCTTTAAGATTTAACCAGAAACATGATGCCCTGCTTTCGCTGGAAGCCCTGCAAACAGGGATCCAACATTATATTGGCAATCAGATTGCAGCAGATGACCCACGTGTTTCGCCTATTTTCGATGACTTGCATGGCCTACCGCCGACTTTGGTTCAAGTAGGTTCTAAAGAAATATTATTAGACGATGCCAAGCGTTTTAGAGAAAAAGCCGAAGATGCTGGTGTTAAAGTTCAATTCAAACTTTATACAGGTATGTGGCATAACTTCCAGATGTTTAATGCATGGTTTGATGAGGCAAAACAAGCGTTGGCAGATATTGCTGAATTTGCCCATGAACTCGATAAAACTTAATTTATCTATGAATGATGTGAACAGTGAATAAAACTTTTCACATTATTTTCTTTATAAAAAGTCATCATGTATAAATTGAAAATCATGTTATGTTTAAAAAATAAATTATTTAGATAATTCAATTTTAGGATGGTCCAACAAAGAGGCATCTATATTTAGGAGCCCTTACTTATTATGAAAAGTCGTTTAATCACTCATCCAATACATAGAACAAAACAGGTGATAATCGATTTCATCCACAATAATCACATCATTAACTGGACGCCATTACAAAAAAGCGCCCTCATGCTCACACTTGCCTGTGCAATGAATTTCAGTTGGATTTTATGGAAAGGCTATATTTTAATTACACCAAGTGTCTGGCAATGGGCACATTTACCTTTAGTTGAATCGCAAATCTGGTTAAATCTATTTACCTTATTTTTATTAGCTTCATTGATTATTCCCTGCTATCGCTACAAAAATCATGAGTGGGCACAAAAAATTATTCCGTTTATTAGCGTGCAATTCTTTGCACTCATGCTATGTCACGATGGATATTTAATTGGCAGTATTAGCCCTGCAACCATGGTGGGTTATGTCGGCACCATTGGTGTGGGTTTGGTGTTATTTGATAGAAAAATTGTTTATAGCGCCCTCGTGCCTGCGACCGTTATTTTAACCGTATGTACTTATTTGAGTATGAAAGGTACTTTGCCTTATGCGCCGTTATTCAATCTTATTGCTATGCAACGTGCTCAAACCAACCCCTTTTGGTTAGGAAGTATGGCATTTTTTATTATGCCGATTTTATTAGCCTGTTTTATTTTATTTGAGATATTACTCACCCAATGGCGCCAACGGGAAACTTATATTCAACGCCTAAGCCAGCTCGACCCATTAACCAACGTATTAAATAGACGTAGTTTAAACACGCATTTAGAGTCACTACACCAACAGCAATTTGATTATGCGGTCGTACTTCTGGATATTGATCACTTTAAAAAAATTAATGATATTTACGGGCATCATCAAGGCGATCAGGTTTTAATTGAAATTGCCCAATGTCTATCAAACAACGTGCGTAGTGAAGATATTATTGGTCGATTTGGTGGAGAGGAGTTTATTTTATTGCTCCCCCATACCGATATTATTCAGGCAGAAAAAATTGCTGAGCGCTGCCGCCATGCTCTAGAAGAACTGCCAGTTTTTAGCACGCAAAATAATCCTATTCATATTAGTGCGAGTTTTGGAATAAGTAGTTCAGCATTTGCACAAGACCCTTATCTTGTTATTCGGCAGGCAGACCAAGCGCTTTATGCCGTAAAAGCCTCAGGACGTAATCAGGTACGTACATTTCATCAGACTGAGGCTGTTAATACGCTATGATTCTTTTTGTTTTGCCAAACTCGCAAGTTGTTGTAAAAGTTCTTTTTGGCTAAAGGCACCAGTTAAACGCAACGCACGAATTTCTTTTTGCTCTGGGCTTAAGAATAAATAGGTCGGTGGCCCTAAAATATTCCATTGTTTGAGTAGAGCTTCATGCGACTGATCATAATGGCTCAAATCAAGCTTAATTAAATAATATGGCGCAAGAGCAGATAGAACCTCGGGTGCTTTTAAAATACGGTGCTCAATAGGTTGGCAAGCAACACACCAGTCTGCATAGACATCAATCACAATAGCCCGATCAGCTGGAGCAGCCGCTAAAATCTTTTGGAAGTCTGCCGCGCTAGCCGCAACATGCCACTCAGCCATGTGATCAGAACTTTGCAAATTTCGATTATGAATATGTTGATATTGGTTATAGGCTACAAAAGGTGTAACGATTAATAATAAAATCGCATAGAGCCATTGTAGCTGCCCTTTTTTCCAGAAAAACTGATAAACAGCATAAACTATAAAAGCGAGTCCTAATCCTAGACTAAGTACTTGCATGCCCCAATCAGGCAATAAAGGACGAATAAAGTAAAGGCTTAAACCCAACATCAGGAAAGCAAAAATCACTTTAATCTGATGCATCCAGTCGCCAGCTTTAGGTAAAAATTTTGCCCCCAATATGCTCGCGAGTAATAAAGGAATTCCCATTCCAAAACCTAGGCAGAATAAAAGCAAAGCCCCTTGCCATTGATTTTGTGTTTGAGAAATAAATAATAAAGTTCCAGCAAGTGGTGCAGTCATACAAGGACCCACCAAGAGCGCAGAAACCACACCCATGACTCCAGCACCGACCAAAGTGCCGCCTTGTTGCATCGACTGAATGCGGTCAAGTCGATTTAACCATGTTTGCGGCAAACGAAGCTCAAACAAGCCAAATAGATTCAGAGCAAATACAATAAACAGCAAACTAAAAGCAATTAAAGTAGCAGGCTGTTGTAGCCAGCGTTGGAAATTTAAGCCTGCTGAAGAAGCAATTAAACCTAAACCTGCATAAACCAATGCCATACTACACACAAAGGTAAGCGCAATAACCCAAGCTTTTAAACCTTTATGCTCTCGAATAATCAACGAAGTTAAAATAGGAAGCATCGGTAAAGAACATGGTGTAAATGCGAGCAGCATGCCTAAACCTAAAAATAATAAAATCCCATACCAAAGAGAGTGTTCGATCAGTTTAGCTGACCAAATCTGATCTTGCGCAACTTGCGGAGTAGTTGTATCAGCTGCCTGTGCTGTGCCCTGCTCTTTTTCTAGAGTTTCTGAAGAAGCGTCTGCTTGTGTATTTGCTAAATCTAGTAATCGTTTTGGTGCGATTCCTGCTTGGTTTTGCACACCGACCAAACCATCGGCATCAGTTTGAAACTCAATTGTTTGAGGTGGGTAGCAAATACGGTCTTTGGCACAACCCTGCCAAGTCACACTGTAGTGTTCTGAGGGCTTTGTCTTAATTTGAAAATTAACTTGATTGTAGTAAACCTGACTTTGCCCATAATTTTCATCATATTGAGCAACAGCTTTAGGTAACTTTAAAGCTAAAGGTTGAGTACCTTGTTGTACGGTAAATTTATGCTGATATAGATAGTAATTTGGCTGAATCTGCCAAGATAAACTTGCAGTATGCGGTTCAGAAGATTCAACCGAAAATGAAAAAGCTTGTTCGGGTGACAGCAACTTGTCTTGCGCAGAAACCAACTGGCTAAACACACAAACAGCAACTGCTAGAAAATAAAGAATTCCCTGATGAATAAGCTTTTTCATTAACATAAATTTAAATTGCTTCGATTAGAACAAGAATGACACGCCTAAGCCACCGTTGTAGCTCTTATCTTGACCATTTAAATCGACGCCTATGCTTGCATCAAGCTGGGTACGATTATTTACCGCATAAACTAGACCTGTACCTAGACCATATTCATAGTCTTGGCTTTCAGCTTTACGGTAAATGAACTCTGAATAACCTGAGAGCTTACCTGCGATTTTATAGTCAATGGTTGGTACTGCTGTCACTGCCCAATCACTATTTTGCACTTCATAGCGCATGGTAATTGAAGTACCTACTAAATCGCTATATTGATAAGCTACTGCAGAGGTAAGGCTATAAATGTCGTCATGTGCCGTAAATTCATCATTTCCGGTTGCAATGATCGCCTCAGCCAACACTGCCATAGACAATCTGTCATCTTTTAAATCAATCGCTTTTTTTAAACCGATGCTTACGTCACCAAAGCCCGAAGTATCATTTTTTTTGCCAGCACGTTTAGTTTGAGTCCACGCTGGACCCTGCCATCCTAACTGTAATTCTAAGTCACGACCTAAACCTGTACGGAACAACATATCTTGATTTAAGGTTACGGTCTTTTCTTTAACACCATCAACAGTTGCTTCAGTATAAGTTACGCTTGGTAAACCTTGCTCCCAAGCCAAATTGCCTACAGGGGTAATACCCGTCCCCATTCCTGCCCCTGGGCGGTCAAACGAGAACTCTGCGGCAAAAGTACTTCCTGCAGCAACAGTGGTGAGGGCAAAAGTTAAAATTTGTACTATTTTCATTTTAATATCCAATCAAGTAGTTAATTCTTTTGACATCTTTGCCCCGTGACGGCGCAATAATTCTAATGTTTCGCGCTCTTCTTCAAGTGATTCTGACCAATCTATTTCATCAAAATCACAATCAAAGAACAACTGACTGATTGAAGATAAAATAGTGAGTCCTTCTTCATCACGTGAGTTTGGATCAACTTTTTCATCGAGTAAACGTTGAACAGCTGGAGCACATGCCGAGCTTGCAGCATCCCATAATGGACCGTAAAACTCTTCTGCATCCCAAAGATGTACATTGGCTTTGGCCTGAATCAAAGCTTCAAGAATATCGAGGTAAACTTGCAACGCTTGTTGCTTTTCTTCTTTTGATAATGGTGTACCTGCTTCATAAGCTTCCGATACATTTTCCCACCATTTAAAAATTCCGTCACAGATAATTGATACAGGTGGCCCCTGTTCCGGATCAATAAAGTTCGGATCAAGTCCTTCAGCAAGTAATTTTTGCACTTGCGCGAGTTCTAATTCTTCTATGGCTTTAATTAAAGCTTGCTGCTGGGTGGTTAACATGACCATCTCTCAAAAATATATTAGGGCTATTATGCCTAATCTCTTCTCCAGATTTTAGAGGTTGATTGCATTGCATTGCAAACCTAATGTTGTGAATAGTTTTATTTTCATCAGATATAAAAAAAGCCCCGAAGGGCTTTTTACCGTTTTCAATTAAACTTCATCATCAATGAATTCTGGTTGCCCACCTCTCGGGTGTTCTTTTTTCTCAAAAGTATGTTCGAGGCTACGTTTTAATTTTTCAATTGCACCATGAATTGAAGCATCAATATTTCCTGCTTTATGATGCACTGCAACTGGTTTCAAACCTGAAGGACGTGCTTCAATCATACAGTGGATATCTTTGTCACCACTTTTGTCCCCATTTTCATCACTAAAATGAACCGAGAAATGCGTAATACGTTCGCTATGACGTTGGAATTCTTGAGTAAGTTCTGCACGTACATAAGTAATTAAACGTTCGCTATTATGGATGTTTTTATCTGTGCGGATTTCTATATTCATAAATACCATCCTCTCTTTCTTACTGTGGATCTTTTCTATGCAAAACTTTTTTATGTTGGCATGTTTTAAGCATGCATGAACTGACTTCAATTGTACATTTTGATGGTGTAATGGTTTGTTATCTCCTGACTTAAACGTACTGCTTTTAATTTATTTTGAAGATCTTCATATCTTCAATATCAGTCCATCTATAAAAATATGCAAGCTGATTTTTTAAATATTTATGAAAAATTGAACAAAAGGAGAGCAATCGTGACCGAATCTTATCTATCTGGCGCCGAGCTCATTGAGCAAATTCAGAAGTCTCCTTATTCACGTGATTTAATCGGTTATCACGGACAGCCTCCACAGGTTAAATGGCCTAATAATGCCAAGGTTGCTGTGCAATTTGTGCTTAATTATGAAGAAGGTGGCGAAAAACATATTGAGCACGGCGATGAGGGTTCGGAACAGTTTTTATCAGAGATTATTGGCGCTGCAAGCTACCCTGCTAAACACATGTCGATGGACTCTATGTACGAATATGGTTCACGTGCTGGATTTTGGCGCATTCATAGTGAATTCCAAAAGCGCAAGCTTCCAATGACCATTTTTGGAGTTGCAATGGCGCTTGCCCGCAATCCTTATATTGTGGAAGCCATTAAGCAAGCTGATTATGATGTAGTGTCTCATGGCTACCGCTGGCTTCACTATCAAGATACCGATATTGAATTAGAAAAACAGCACATGGAACAGGCCCTATCTGTTTTAGAAAACTTTTTTGAAAATAAAGTGATAGGTTGGTACACCGGACGTGACAGCCCCAATACTCGTCAGTTACTTGCAGAGTTCCCACAAATACAATATGACTCTGATTATTATGGTGATGACCTGCCTTTTTGGACCACACTTACCGATGCTGCGGGTGCATCCCGACCCCATTTAATTATTCCTTATACTTTAGAATGTAACGACATGAAGTTCTGTTCACCGGGTGGATTTAATAATTCAGAACAGTTTTTTCAATATTTAAAAGATAGTTTTGATGTGCTGTACGCAGAAGGTGAAACTGCACCAAAAATGATGTCAATTGGAATGCATTGCCGTATTTTAGGGCATCCGGGTCGTTTTAAAGCCTTACAAAAGTTTCTCGACTACATTCAAATGCACGATCGTGTCTGGGTATGCCGTCGTCAGGATATCGCTGAACATTGGTATAAAAATCACATAACTGAATAATTGATTTTTAAATTTTTAAATTCTTAAACTGTTGATTAACAGCTATTGGCACTGTTATTGCTAAAACTCTATATCACCACAATGAGTTTAGGAATAACAGTGTTTTTAGCCGAGTTTAATCAAGCCCCACCCGAACAACTCAAGACTTTGTTAAAAAACTGTGTCCACATTCCAACATGGGCCGAAAAAATCATCTCAGAACGCCCCTATTCAACAAAAACATCTCTTTTGGAATATGCAGAAAATTTAAGTCAAATGTGGTCATGGCAAGAGATTCAAGCAGCTTTAGCAACTCACCCAAAAATTGGTGAACGGCAGGCAAAAAAGCAACTCAATACAAAAGAGCAACATTTTTCGAATCAAGAACAAGCCGGCATTTCTTTAGATGAACAAACGCAGCAAACTCTGCTGCAAGGCAATCTTGATTATGAACAAAAGTTTGGCTTTATTTTTTTAATTAAAGCAGCGGGCCTCAGTAGCGATGAGATTTTAAAAAAGCTACATGAACGTTTACAACATGACTTAGCTATCGAAAAAATAATTGTACATGAGCAACTCGCTGCGATTGCTCTATTACGTCTATCTCAGGAAATACAAGCATGATCAGCACTCATATTTTAGATACGAATTTAGGCAAACCAGCTGCACACGTAGAAGTGAAGTTGTTTCATGCAGAAACCCATGAGCTGATTGCAACCGCAACCACGAACCAAGATGGGCGTGTGAGTGATTTTGGAATAAAAGAGTTTGCAGAGGGTGCTTATCAACTTGAGTTCGAAATCGCCTCTTATTTTTCATCACTAAAAGTCAAAACTTTTTTCCCGCGTGTATGCATTCAATTTTTTATAGAAGACATTAATCAGCATTACCATATTCCCTTACTGATTAGCCCGTTTGCTTACTCCACTTATCGCGGTAGCTAACTCAAATATAACGAGGAGAAAAATATGAATCATCGGCAAAAGAATGCGATTTCTCCAGAGCATGAATATTTAGGAATATCCAAAAGTTTTGCTTATGGGTTACAGCACGTGCTTACCATGTATGGTGGCATTGTTGCACCGCCCCTTATTATTGGAACAGCGGCTGGATTAAGCTCAGCACAAGTCGGAATGCTAATTGCAGCGGCCCTATTTGTAGGTGGATTGGCAACACTGATTCAAACAATTGGGACCAAATATCTAGGTGCAAAATTACCTTTAGTTCAGGGCGTGTCTTTTGCAGGTGTTGCAACCATGGTTGCCATTATTACCACGGGCGGTGGCTTACCTGCTGTATACGGTGCGGTCATTGCCGCATCTCTGATTGGCCTATGTCTTGCGCCTTATTTTTCTAAAATTATTCGTTTTTTCCCGCCTGTTGTAACGGGATGCGTCATCACAATTATTGGTTTATCTCTGTTACCCGTCGCAGTTCGCTGGATGATGGGTGGTAACAATAAAGCACCCGACTGGGGAAGTGTAGAAAATATCTCTTTGGCCTTACTAACCTTAGGCATTGTGATTGTTTTAAATATTCTGCCGCAAGCCAACATTCGTCGTTTATCAATTTTATTAGCCATTGTTGCAGGTACCATACTGGCCTACTTCATGGGTTTTGGTGATTTTAGTCAGGTAAGCTCAGGCGCATGGCTGCAATTTCCACACTTATTTGCATTTGGCTTACCGACTTTCGAGCTCAGCGCAATCTTGTCGATGTTGATTGTGACTTTAGTCATTATGACGGAAACCACAGCCGATATTATTGCTGTCGGAGACATTGTAGGAACTGAAGTAGATGCTAAACGTATCGCCAATGGTGTACGTGCGGATATGTTTTCAAGTGCTTTTGCGCCTATCTTTGGTTCGTTTATGCAAAGTGCTTTTGCCCAAAATGTTGGACTGGTTGCGATTACAGGTATAAAAAGCCGCTTCGTAGTAGCAGCAGGCGGTGTGATTCTGATTATTTTGGGTCTACTCCCTATTATGGGTCGTTTGATTGCAGCGATTCCAATGCCCGTACTTGGTGGTGCAGGTTTGGTCTTATTTGGATCGGTTGCAGCAAGTGGAATTCGCACTTTGGCAAAAATAGATTATAACGATCAGAAAAATTTAATTATTGTCGCGACCGCTTTATCGGCAGGTATGATTCCAATTATTAACCATGAATTTTATGCTCATTTCCCAATTTGGGTACAAACTTTGTTCCATTCGGGCATTAGTTCAACTTGTATCTTTGCTATCTTGTTGAATTTATTATTTAATCATTTACCTACATTTCGCAGCTCGCGTACCCCTCATTTAAGCCAAACAATAAATACCAGAAATACACATTAAAGATTTAGTTTTTAGCGCCCCACTTCGGTGGGCCTTTTTTTAACCGTTGATCAAATTTGGCTTCATTTTTGCTTAAGACACTGTATCCTTAGCGTGCTTTATTTGGGGGGAGATCATTTAAATGCAATTAAAGCAACTTGCGGCGACTTGTGCCTTGTTATCTGCAACTGCCATGGTTCAGGCAAAACCAATCTGGCAAGATTTTAGCGTGACTGGACTTTATGGTGAAAACTATGAAGTTGTAGATGACAAAGAAACCACCCTTACTTTGGAATATGCAGCGAAAGTTAAATACGCTGATGTATTTTTCTTTATGGACCGTATGCGTGGTGAAAATGACCACAAGAGTACTTACTTCGAGTTATCACCACGTTTAAGCTTAGGTGAAATATCAGGTAAAAAACTGGCGTATGGCCCAATCAAAGATGTGTTAATTAGTACCACTTGGGAAGGCAATAGTGAAGACGGCAACAACTTCGATAATTTCCTTTATGGTTTTGCTGTCGACTTAAATATCCCATATTTCCAATATGCGAATTTAAACTTCTACCGTGCAAATAATGAGAACACTGACGACGATTATCAAATGACGTTCGTTTATGGCATTCCATTTAAAATCGCATCTGAAGATTTCTTGGTAGATGGTTTCCTTGACTGGTCAACTGCTGAAGGCGACCATGCCAGCGAGTTGAACTGGACAACACAATGGAAATGGAATGTAGGTAAACACATTTCTCCTGATACACGTCTATACCTAGGTATTGAGCACTCTGTATGGAACAATAAATTTGGCCTCCAAGGACGAGACGAAAACAACGTCAGTGCACTGGTTAAATACCACTTCTAAAATTATGATTTAGAAGCTTGAAACAGCAAGGAGAAGTCCTTGCTGTTTTTGTTTTAATCGAGTGGATTACCCACAATATTACTAATAATCCCCTGCATAATATGTCCACCTTGTTCACGGCGTAATTCTGCATACCACGCTTGTGTAACGCTTTCATCTTTCATATGGGTTACATCACAGCGTTTACGCGCACGAAGTACTAACTCATTTGCACGTTCATTACGCTTGTTTTGATAGCGACGTAAAGCGTCTTCGACACCTAAAGTATTAATTTGCAAAGAACGCGCTAAATAAATCGCATCTTCCATGGCTTGGCAGCCACCTTGTCCAATATCAGGTGTGGTGCTGTGCGCAGCATCACCTAAAATCACCACGCGACCTTTATAAAACTGGGTGAACGGCTCAATATCATGTATTTCTACCCGATTGGTCTTTTGCGGGTCTAAACGTTCAATGAGCTGCTGTACTGGTAAACACCAATCAGCAAAATATTGTTTTAAAAGTTTTTGATATTCATCTCGATTATTTTCTAAACCTGCTGGCAAAGGCACATCTAAAAAGAAATAGAATTTCCCATCTGCAACCGGCATCAGAGAAGCACGCTTACCTTCGCCCACATAAGTTGTCCATTGCTGTGCTGGAGCTAAATCTTCAGATATTTCAACCAGACCATTCCAGTTCACATAACCCGCATAACGGCGCTGTACTTGCTGGCCCAACACATAGGCCCGTGTAATTGAGTGAGTGCCATCTGCCCCAATCACTAAATCGGCCTGCGTTGAGCTACCATCAGCAAAATGAACCTCAACATAATCAGCCTTATCATCAAGACTGACCATTTTTTTGCCTAAATAAATTTGATCTCGGCCAAACTCATCCATCAGCATGTTTTGTAAATCTGCACGTGCAACCGGATAAGGTCTTTGCCCTACTTCTTCAATTAATGGCAGTAAACTGAATTGTGTCATCACGTCTCCAGTTAAACCATCCACGTAGGCCAAGTCGTCCATTTGTCCACCAAGTTGGGCGATTTTCTCTGTTAATCCCAGATAGTTCAGACATTTTACGCCATTTGACCACAATGAAATTGCAGCACCCACAGGAAGAATCTTCTCTGTTTGCTCATAAATACGAACTTGATGACCAAATTTCTTTAATGCAATGCCTGTGGTTAGACCTCCCATTCCCGCACCAATAATCACCACATTCATAACACTCTCCTATAGATATTCACCTATAGGGTGCTTATGCTAAAAACATGCCATCGTTCAAAATTTATTTAGCTTTTCCACAAAACTGGCATGCACCATGCTTATATATTTAAGTATAAAACTCGTCTTAACATGCTCAGTGTTAGGGCAGTTTTAAATGAAAAATCATGTTTTTAACAAGAAATACGGATACTCCATTATGGCAACACTGCACGCTCCAGCTTTTGAACTTCCTGAAATTTTGAATACGAAAACCAATTTGGCAGATGCCCGAATTGGTGCACAAGTCATTGAGTGTTCAGATGATTTCTTTGCAGAAGCAAAGCGTATGCTGCAATTTGAAGCACCTGTTTTTGTTGAAGATAAATTCGATGACAACGGCAAATGGATGGACGGTTGGGAAACGCGTCGTAAGCGTCATGCGGGCTATGACTGGTGCATTGTAAAACTAGGTGTAAGTGGGAAAATCAGTGCGCTTGATATCGATACCAGCTTTTTTACAGGAAATTATCCCGCTTCTGCATCATTAGAAGCTTGTTATGCACCAAATGGTGACCTTACAGGAGCAAAATGGGAGAGTGTTTTAGAAAATACTGAACTAGGCCCAAGCCAGCATCATATTTTTATGGTCAATAATGATGCACTTTTCACTCATATACGCCTCAATATTTTCCCAGATGGTGGTATTGCTCGTTTACGTGTCTATGGTGATGTTCATATTCAGGTGACTGATAGCGAGCAAACACTCGATTTATTAGCCCTCGAAAATGGTGGCCGCGTAGTTGCCTATAGCGATGCCCATTTTGGACATCCGCGCAATTTGATTAATCCCGGCCGTGGCATCAACATGGGCGATGGATGGGAAACCAAACGCCGCCGAGCACCGGGTTATGACTGGTGTATTCTTGCTCTGGGTAAAGGCGGGAAAATTGATAAGCTTGAAATTGATACAGCTCACTTTAAAGGGAATTTCCCTGCCCAAGTATCCATTCAGGCGGTTTACCTTGAAAATGCAACCGATGCACAGCTAATTCCACAAAGTATGTTTTGGTCTTACTTACTTGAAGCTCAACCTATGCAAATGGACCATATTCATGAATATGTGAATGAGATTTTACAGCATGAAAAAATCTCGCATATTCGTATCAACATGATTCCAGATGGCGGCATTAGCCGTGTACGTTTATGGGGGAAAATTGCCCAGTCATGATCATGAATAATGTCCAAATTCAGCCCTTAACCATTGAGAGCTTTCAGCCATTCGGAGAAGTCATTTGTTGTGACGGGCATGACTTTTTTCATATTAATGATGCACACACCGAGCGCTACCACGCGCTCGTTGAAACAGAAATTGAAGGTGAAGCAAAAGCAGGAATTAGTATTTTTCGTAATATTAAGACCAGCGTTTTACCTCTGGAAATTTCAATGCTAGAGCGTCATCCGAAAGGCTCTCAGGCATTTATTCCATTACAACAGCAAAAGTTCTTAATTATTGTGGCGCCTGCTTTGGACGAGAGTACTCCCGATATTTCAAAATTATGTGCATTTGTTTCAAATGGAAAGCAAAGCATAAATTATCGGGCAGGTACATGGCATCATCCTTTGCTTACCTTTGAAGCACCGAGTGATTTTGCAGTGGTAGATCGAATTGGAGGCGGAGCGAATTGTGATGTTTTTCAATTTCCACGCGCTATAAAAATTACGGTCTAAAATAAAATATACAGATCTGTCTATTTTTGTTTGATAGCAGCAATCGTTGTGGTGAGTTCCAATAATCTAAGTTTACATAAAAACCCCGCCTATTAAGCGGGGGTTTTTAATTCTCTTTTAAACGGTGATATCGGCTAGATTACCTTTCTGCTCAAGCCACTGCTTACGATCTGCGGAACGTTTTTTGGCAAGTAATTTATCGAGTAAACCTGCCGTAAAATGAGCATCATCAAGGTCGAGCTGCACTAAACGACGAGTATTTGGATCCATAGTCGTTTCACGTAGCTGAATCGCATTCATCTCACCCAATCCTTTGAATCGGGTAATTTGCGGATTACGATTGCCTTTCACATTTTTCAAGATGACTTCGAGCTCATCATCATCTAAGGCGTAGAAGACATCTTTACCAATGTCGATACGGAACAATGGTGGCATCGCCACATACAAATGGCCTTCTTCCACCAGTGTCGGAAAGTGTTTAACGAATAGCGCACATAACAAAGTAGCAATGTGTAAACCATCTGAGTCCGCATCGGCCAAAATACAAACTTTGCCATAACGTAACTCGGATAAATCATCGCTACCCGGGTCTACCCCAATTGCGATCGCAATATCGTGAACTTCTTGAGAAGCCAAAACCTCATCTGAAGAAACTTCCCAAGTATTTAAGATTTTTCCACGAATTGGCATGATGGCCTGAAAGTTTTTATCACGTGCTTGCTTGGCACTACCACCTGCCGAGTCACCCTCGACAATAAAGAGTTCACTGTCTTCACGAGTTTGCCCCACACAGTCAGCCAATTTACCCGGTAAAGCAGGACCAGAAACAATCTTTTTACGCTCAACCTTTTTCGCGGCTTTTAAACGACGACCCGCTTTAGAAATCGCCATTTCTGCCAATTGCATGGCAATTTCAGCATGTTGGTTTAGCCAAAGTGAAAAAGCATCTTTGGCAATATTTAAAACAACATTAGATGCTTCTCGACTAGAAAGACGCTCTTTAGTTTGACCTGAAAACTGTGGTTCTTGGAATTTGAGTGACAAAATATAGTTCACGCCATCCCAAACATCTTCTGCAGATAGTTTGAGGTTACGTGGCAACAAGTTACGCAGCTCACAAAACTCACGTAACGCTTCGGTAACCCCCGAACGTAAACCGTTCACATGAGTACCGCCTTGTGCAGTTGGAATTAGGTTTACGTAACTTTCTTGAACCTGCTCACCACCTTCTACATTCCAGCAAATTGCAAATTCACATGCCGCACGATCGGCTTGTCCACTGCTCACAAAAGCTGGATTTGGCAAGATTTCACGGTCTTGCAATTCATCCATCAAATAATCGACGAGGCCATTTTCAAATTGCCATTCAATTTTTTCATCGTTAATTTGATCAATATAGATAATTTTTAAGCCTGCTGCTAAAACAGCTTTGGCTTTTAAATTATGTTTAAGGGCTTTTAAAGCAAATTTCGGACTATCAAAATATTTAGTTTCAGGCCAAAAATGTACTGTCGTACCTGTCGCACGTTTTGGTGCCTTACCCTCTAGCACGGCTAAAGGCGCAACTGGCTCCCCTTGCTCAAATGCCATTTGGTAGAGGTTGCCCTGACGTTGTACTTCGACCTCAACACGCGTTGATAAAGCGTTTACAACTGAAATTCCCACACCATGTAAACCACCAGAAAACTGGTAGTTATCGGTACTGAATTTACCGCCAGCATGTAACTTGGTCAGAATGATTTCGATACCAGATTGGCCATATTCAGGATGAATATCGACTGGCATACCACGGCCGTTATCTTCAACCGACAATGAACCATCTTTATAAACCGTGACACATATTTTGTCGGCATGACCTGCTAATGCTTCATCAACAGCATTATCAATAACTTCCTGAGCTAAATGGTTAGGTCGAGTCGTATCGGTATACATCCCTGGACGACGACGAACAGGGTCTAAACCGGAAAGGACTTCAAGCGATTGAGCCGTATATTGTGTCACGTTGTACGTTTTCCTTATTTGATGGTGTGCGCAAAGAATTCGATCACTAACGGTAATTTTTCTTCAAAATCTTCCATAGCATGATTGCCATGAGCATCCGTCAAAATCAATGAGGATGGCGTTGCAGCACTATAATAGCGTTGTGCTTGACGATAATCCAAAATTTCATCGCCTTGTTGCAACAAGACGAGTATTTTGTCGGCATTTTCAGGCTGTTTCAGTTCAAGTTGCTGCAACTGTCGTAGCTGAACATGATCAATCGACCATTGATCATTCACCACATAGGGCATGCTTTCAACCTGGAATAATTCATCAAACAACTTCCATGGTTGCATAGCAGGGTTAATCAGTACAGCCGGAATATTATATTTCGCGACAAAGTATGTCGCAAAAAAACCACCTAAACTACTACCTACAAGTGCAACATCATCCAGACTTTCAATAAGCTCTGAAACCTGCTCAACCACCTGATCTGGAGATCTATTGAGGTTTGGCAAATGCACATTAATCCCTAATTCGCTACAATACTGCCTTAAGCTCAATCCTTTAATCGAAAGAGAGCTACTATTAAAACCATGGAGGTAGATAATATTCATATATTTCCCTCTAAATTGAGACTAATTTCACAATTTTGTTCTCAGTTTGTATAGAAAAGCACAATTGTTAGACAAGAAAAACCACTCAACTAACCATTCATCAGTATTTTAAAAAAATGTGTTATTTAAACTACTAAGATGGAAACGTTTACTGCCGTTGATAAAAAGTACAGCTTAAAACGTCGGTTATAACGTATATGGGGAAAAGATATGCCGAGCTTAACACCACTACATGAAACTTATTGTAAATGGGATCGTACGCCACCGAGTCAGGCAGACGTACTAGAAGGTTTAGCTCAACTGTTCAGTACCAGCTTAAATGGTGTACATGAATTAATACAAGTTATTAATATTGAAGTCTTAAAAAATGCTTTTGGTATTAGCACACAAAACGCTAAAAACTTTCAAAAACGACCATTTGTACAAAAGGCATATCAATTTTCTTATGGCGCTTTACAAAAATATGGTCGTTATTTTTTAGCACCCGGTTTGCGTCGCATTATTGAAAAATATCCAACACTTCACGAAAAACCACTCACCCCAAGCCTACATTTTTTGGTGGGAATTTTGAATGGTGTTTTTGGGGATTACCTACTTAAGCAACATAGTCCACTTGCCCTACCGATAGTGCTATACGATCACTACGGAGCTATACAGCAAGGTGAGCTTGCAGGCCGTATTGTAATTATGGTTCACGGTTTGTGTATGAACCATCTGACTTGGTCAAATGCACATTACGGTGGAATTGGAGAGCGTCTATTAGCCCAGCGTGACCATAACACCATGCTGTATTTAAATTACAATACAGGTCGACGTATTTCAGCAAATGGACGCAGTTTCTCCAACTTATTAGAAGATCTCGTCAAAAATAATCCAAGAATTACCAGCATTGATGTGATTGGCCACAGTATGGGTGGACTGGTTTCTCGTAGTGCATTGTTCTACGGTAAACAAAATATGTACCAATGGATTCATATGGTCGAGAATCTGGTGTGTATTGGTTCCCCACATCATGGTGCGGTCTTGGAGCGCTTTGGTTTTACCATACAAGATAAACTTGGGGCTTTCCCTTTTGTAGGTTTACTTGGTCAACTGGTTAATATTCGCAGTAACGGTATTTTAGACTTACGCCACGGTAGTGTTCGTGATGATGACTGGGAATATATGGATGCCCGAATTGGTATGATGGATGATAATCGTGCCCCTGCTCCTTTGCCTTCCCATATCAATACTTTTTTAGTGGCAGGAACACTCGAGTTTGAAAAAGTACGCAATAAAGCGCTTACTGTGATTGGTGATTACTTGGTGAGTGTGAAAAGCGCGCTGGGTGAACATCCTAATCCACGTTTTCAGCTTAAAGTTCCAGATTCGCATAAAGCCGTATTTTATGGCTTAAATCACTTTGAAATTCAGTATCATTCGAGCGTTGCCGAACAGATTACTCGCTGGCTATATCCTAATGTTAATGATTATGTGCAAGAAGGTATTCAAACTCATATTATTGATATGCCGAACTATACCCTCGAAGATTTAGAAGGGATTGTAGAGACGTAAAAAAAGCCCAACTTATGTTGGGCTTTTTTTAGAGTCTGAAATATTTTAAAAAAGAGTTTTATAACTATTATTTATCTTTAAAAAATAAGTTGTCTTTACTATCTAAAACTTCATCAGAATAAAGATAGTATTTTCCTTTCTTAAAGACTACTTTTCCTAACTTTTCACCACTTTGAACTTTAAAGAAATATAGCTCGTTATTTTTCTCTTTCACTTTGCATATATAAGATTTATCAACCTGAAAACCAGTAATAGAATATTCACACTTTTTGGGTGTTAGTGTTAAAACAGATTCTATCGTCGCAACATTACCACCTGGTAGTTCTTCTGAACTATAATAATGATAAGTACCATTCCACTTATCTGTATTTGCAAATGTGTTAGCAGAAAGAGCTATCAATAATAAACAAAAAAATTTCATTTAATTAATTTATAAATAATCAAGTCAAACTATTATAACCAAATTACAATATAATAAAATATTTTATGAATTCATAAATCAACTATTAAAAATACTCTTTTTGAAAATTAATTCTTATCACTATTACCAAATCTAGAGAAATATATGAAAGAAATCGTTGTTTTTGATTTAGATGGAACATTACTATCTGGCGACTCTACAAAGGCATGGTTAACGGATAAATTGAAATCTAATCTTCTTAGATTCATCGGTGCACTTATTGTTACTCCTATAGCTTTGCCTCTTATGAAATTCAAGAAATATAAATCTAAAGGTGCTTCATTGTATTTGTGGATTGCAACCTACTGTCTGAATGAAGAAGAATTAGAATACAGCTTTAAAATTTTTTCCAATAATATAAAAGGTACCACTTCTGATTCATTATATTGGTTTGAGCAAGGTATAACAGAAGTTAAAGATCATTTAGCCAGTGGAAGAATTGTGTTTATTGCAACAGCTGCACCAGAAAAGTTAGCGAATGTTTTACTAGAGTCCATCAATCTAGATGTACAAATTATTGGTACTCCTTTGCAAAAGAAACTAGGAGGATGGATAAGTAGGATACATTGTAGGTCTGAAGAAAAAGTAAGAAGATTGAATAAGCTTGATATCAAACAACCTTGGTTTGCAACATATAGTGATGATATTGAAGATGACTTGCCTATTTTGATGGGCGCCAAACTCCCCTATTTAATTAATGGGGATAACAATAAGATTAAAAATATGAGAATCAATAACTTAAAAATATTAAATTGGGTTTTAAAGTTAGAACATTAATATTATTTTTAGAAGCCACCGAACAACTAACCCAAGATGGTATAGGCTAATATAGGCACTCTTATCAATAAAAGTGCCTATATTATTTAAATTAAATATTCATTTATCATGAATATTATTAGATACATTTCATTAATTTTCTCTATATTTATTTCTTATATCCAACAAACCTTTACTATATATTTCTTCATTTTCAGTACATGAGGCTTGTAAGTTCATATCTAGGTAAGTATAACGATGTAACAACTTTTCTTCATTATTATGTCCTCCAAAAATATTAAAATGTGCACCTTCACTTGAAAAACATTCAGTTACAATGTTAGGAATTCCATCCCCTATCAAATCGACTCCTCTAATTTTATTATTTTTATATAGAATCTGATCTTTATTTAATTCAAAACCATAACCACGCACTAACTCCTTACTTTTTTTATTAATATTATAAAAATAATTAGGCTCATCTGTAACAAAAGCTAACTCTGAAACACAATCACTACTATCTTTTTTCAATATTGGATTCACAATATCATATTTAAATTTTTCGTCCTCTTTATAGACAATTACAATATCTTTATTAAGAGGTTTTTCACTTACAATACAACCCTCATCAGAATCCAATAATACATAAATCTTGTTATCTAGCATTTTTTTTATATCTTTACTAATCTTCAACTTCTCTACTGTAGGTAGATTTTCTTGTGGCTTCTCTATTTTTTTCTGTTCAATAGGTTTAGTATGAGTAGTATCACTCAAATGTTTAGTATCACAAGCACTTAAGCCTAATAAACACATACCTATTAATATTTTGTAAATCACTTTTACTTACCTACCTGTGTGTGACCAATGAGGTGCATCTTTACTACCATACCAAATTACACCATGTTTTTTGCCTAATTGTGTTAATGTTGCCCAGTTTGTAATTTTTGTACTTTCACCATCAATAACAACAACTTTTCCAACATAATTAGATATTCTCATATCTACTGCTTTTTTCCTATTATGGTTTGAGGAACCTGGTTTACCCACAGGATTCGTACCTATACCATATTTTTTATACATTGCTTTTGCGGCTTTTACTGCTTCAGTTTTATTTCCTTTATGTGTCCAATCAATATTTAATCCAGGGAAAGGAGGTACTTTATCTACAGCAATTTCTCCTCTTGCTATTGCTGTAGAGTAATACATTAAATAACTTCTTTCAGTTGGACGCCAAGTTGTATTAATTACAACACTAATACCAGCATTTTTCATACCATTAATAAATTTTGTGGCGTTAGTTCTGAAAGGCTCAGCTAAATCACTTAAGCTATTACTTTGTAAAAATAAACTACACCAATCCACTCCACTAAATTTTAGTTGAGATGAATCTGACTTAGTAACATTAATAGATATAGGTTTCATATCTTTTTGTAATACTACTTGGGTCAATAGATCGGTATTTTCAAATATTTTTATTGTTTGTCCGGCTTGGCCCTTATGTATTTTTGCACCTAGACCACTAACACCGCTTATATGAGAGTTTTTATTTCCTTTATATTCAATTATATATTCACAATTACTAACTAACTGTTTAGATATTTTGTCATAAGTTAAAATTTTAAACTCTATATCACTATTATCTATAACAATAGTTTTAGGATGCCCTTCTGTACTGGTTTTTACTTTTTCATCTCTCTTAGGAGTAGAGTCATGAGTTTCAACTGGTTTATCAACTAGTTGCTTATGTTTTGATGAAAGAACTGGTTGTTTAGACTGAGGTATTTCTAGAACTTTAGCGCCTGTCTTTATATTTTTTGATGCTTGTTCTATTGCTGAAGAATCAACATCAATAATACGAAGCGATTTATTTTTATCAACTTTGATTGTTAATAAATTCCGTTCATCTCTGAGTTTATAATTCAGTTCGAACCCTAGCATTGCACTAACAGTTATCTTTCCATTGCCATCAGTCTTTTTTTGCTTTATTTGATTTCTATATTTTTGAATTAAATTCAAATTTGTTATAGGTTTTTTTGTATCGCTATGTCTGAAAAGGATATTAAAAGTATGTAAATTAAGCTTTACAGTCTTTTCTCCCATACCTTCTTGGGTTGTAAAACGAATAATTTCTTGTTTTGAGTCCAGCCCACTAATTAAGACTACAATTTCTTCACCACTTAATGCTACTAAGTTATTTTCAATACCATTAGCACCTACATTATGCTGCTTTTCAGCATTTTTATATTTCAGAAAGTAGGAAAAATTTGGAATTACCTTATTTTCGCTATCTATGATCTTAATACTAAAATTAACGTTTTTTTGTTTAGTATTATTCTCTCCAACTTCTGCTTTTTTTTCATTATTTACTTCAGCTTTAGTATCTTTTTTTACAGATTCTTGCTTTTGACTAGGTGATGCCTGTTGGTTATGTATATCAGTTTGAGATTTTACTCCACTACGACCACTTGCAACGACTATAACCGAAGAATGATTTTTCCCATCAGCAATTAATAAAACTTCTTTATTGTTATTATCAACTACTTGAACGCCATCAATAGTAAATCTTGCCCCCCAACCATCTTGCACAAGAAATGATCTAATTTTACCTTGATTATTAGTAACCAAATTACTTAACGCTGGTACTGCTTTTGTTTTCTTGTACCCAATACTTACACTAGACTTAACAAGTACATTAGCACTTCTATCAACAAATTGGACATAGAAACGTGATGTGCCTTTATATCTATACCAACGCATATCATCATTTTCTGTTCCTTTTATTTTTACTTCTTCAGTCAAGGGACTTTTAGCAAAATCTGGAACTAGTGAAGTATATTTTTCTGGATTTTTCTTATGTAAAGCTGCTTGAGCTTTAGGGCTAAAATATAATACAACTCCATTTGTTATATCCTCTTCCTGTCCTTGATAAATTGGTGATATTGCTTCAATAATATCTTGCATATGATCAGATATATTCCCAGAATGCATTTCTGTCACAGCTTTTTTAAAAGGTGGATTTTTATCAGTAATAGCATCGAAATTCTTTTTTAAAATATCACTGACATTTCTTGCATTAATCCATTCTCCAAAACCAATCCTATTTTTTATACAGTGTGCCACAACTTTCCAAGTGGTTGGACTACATCCTCCAGCTTCTCCTGCCACCGTCCCAACAAACTTTATAAATTCTTCTGAATAACTCATTTACTGTTACTTCCACAAGGATTTTGGATTTTCTTTTTAAACAGAATTTCACCATAATCATTTGCAATTAAATTGAGTTCTCCAGCATTATCAAATTTAGACATCTCACTAAAATCACTGTAATAATTAAATTTTGATGGAAGAATATTGAATTTCTTATCACTTAGGTCTATTAAAATTTTTCTATTATTAGTGAACATCTTTTTTGCATATATTTTCTTTTTACGACTATCACTTTCTATAATACATTTAGACTTAATATCAAAACTAATCAATTCCTCAGTATAGTCTTCCTCATGTTTTCCAATAAAGTAATGCCCTACACAAGGTGAACCACATGAACTTACTACATGAAAGATGTCTTCACTAACTTTTTCAATATTTGGTGATTTTATATTGCGTAATAAAATACTTTTTTTACCATTTACTGTTAGCACAACATTACAACTTGTCTCATATTCGTCCGTACACTGCGAAATAAGATTAAAATCTTCTTTTGCATAACTTTTCAGTGAAAATAAAACCAAAAAGAGGCAAGCCATATTTTTTTTATTAAACATCAGTAATTCTCCTAATCATTATGTGTATGTTCATGGTCAATTCCACACCCACAGCCATCGACCTCTTCACCATCTAGTGATTCAGCTTCCTGTTCAGGAATTAGCTCTTTAATTTCTGTTAAATAAGCTCCTGGTACTAAAGCGAGTTCTACATTATCAATAGAGTCACTATAAACTCTCGCACTGCTTTCTTGATCAAATTCATATACAGCTTCGATTTTCTTAGAGTGATTAATCAATTTATATTTCATATTTTTTAATATTTTAGTATCAAATATCTCACTTAAGTCAAATCTCATACTATACATCCCTGTTGTTGGCATTTTCGGCAACTCAGCATTTACTGTTGCCCCACCCATAAACAAATGCTGCCCAGCTTTACTTTCAAACTTACCGCCTGTTGTTGAAAATACGCCATCCGCATTAATTTTGAGCTGCGACCCACCCGCTGTTAATACAATTTCTTTTGGACTAGTAAGTTCGATTTTATCTTCAGTAGAAATGAGCTTGATAACTTTCTTGGCAATCGCTTCAATAGCATCATCTTGCGCTTGTAGTTCGAGCTTTCCTTTTGCTGCATAAGCACGTAAACCCTTTTGCGCAGCAAACAAACTAATTTTGTCTTGTGCATGTCCGATGATATTTTTCTGTGCGCTTAAATTAATTGAACCGCTGGCACTTTCGGCAATATCCTGTGAAGCTTGCAGAATAATATTTTCAGGTGTTGTTAGAGCAATGCCATTTGGCGATGCTAATAACATAAGGGCTTGTC
The DNA here is from genome assembly GCF_031799005.1 of Acinetobacter sp. V102_4. NCBI lineage: Bacteria > Pseudomonadati > Pseudomonadota > Gammaproteobacteria > Moraxellales > Moraxellaceae > Acinetobacter > Acinetobacter sp. V102_4. The sequence goes on from NZ_JAVQNR010000032.1 coordinate 155,597, forward strand.
TAAAAATTTTGCCTTGTTCTTGCTGCTTAGCATCTGAACTACTTTCTAAACCTTGGGTATAACCCTCCATAAAGCCTTGTAAAGAACCCAATGCTTTAGAAGGTGTCACTTCTAATTTACTACCTTTACTAAAAGTTCCGCATACACTCATCAAGTCAAAGTCTTTAGTCTCGACATTGGCTAAGACTTTGCTGACCTCTTTAAGACTTTCAAATGGATTTTGATGAATTCGATCTTTAATGCTTGCGAGTTTACCTTTAACAATGTCAGCACCATGTTCTTCAACATTTTCAATAAAGGCTTTTAAATTCTCTACCGAATCTTTAGCATCGCTAAAGAAAGTATTAAATTCATCTACAACTCCTTTTGCATCGCCACCTAGTGCACCAATATCTTCAATAAAACCACCACAATCTTTTAACGCATGAATAGGATCGTTATTAATCCCTTCTTTAAATAGATTTACCGTGCTATTTAAAGCCTGCCCTGTGGTTTTTAGCTCAAGTGACTGGATGAATTTGGGTAACCGGTTAATCACGTTCAAAGCATCAGTTTGTTGCTTGGCTGCAACTTCACTGAGCATTTTCATGCTTTCATAGCCTTGTGAAAGTAAGGATTGAGCTTGTGCAGCTTCTAAATGATCTGCAATCGCCTGCTCTTGTGCATAGGTACTAATGAGCATGCCTTTACCTGCACGCACGGCTCCCCAAGCGTCTGTTCTCAGCTCAAAACCTTCTCCACGACCTTGGCTAGTCGCCTGCTCTTTAGGATGGCTTAAATTACCTAAATTCAGCTGTGTTGCTGCATGGCTACTTTGTAGTTGGGTACTGATTTGCCCTGTCGTATCGTCAAATCGTAATTGGTTAAAACCACTACCGCTGATTTCCTGACTACGAATACCGCTGAGTTTTTTAGTATCAGGAAGCTGTCCTTTCACATCAAACTTGGTTGGTGAACGCTGCGCTTCATGAATACGCCCAGTCACAAATGGACGGTCAATATTGCCATCAAAGAAGTCAATGACCACTACTTCACCAATACGCGGTAAGAAGCGTGCGCCATAACCTTCCCCTGCCCAGGGAGTCAGTACATCGACCCAAGCTGAATCTGTATCGTTGTCATTGCTGCCTGCCCCACCATCATGGCCATGATCATCACTGCGGGTAAACAGAAAACGCACCTTGATGCGCCCCCATTCATCGACATGGATGGTCTCTCCCTCTGGCCCCACAACTTTCGCTCTTTGCGGGTAGGCAATCGGACGATGCTGTTCTGGATTATATTCAGGTGTCGTTTTGATTTGACGGCGAATTAAAGTCAGCTCATTACCTTGACGCTCAATATCGTCATAACCATGTTTGTCCCAACGACTTTGAGTTAGCAACTGACTAACTTGTTGATGCAAATCTTTTGGTAAATTGTTTTGGTTGTAGAAATTTTTAGCGATAATCAAGAACTCTTGATCAGCCCCTTCATGTTGATCAATTTCAGGATGCTCTCGGAGATTAAACCAATAGCCGACTTGGCTATCTCGAACACTGCTATAAGCTTTGAAGTATTTGGCCTGACTGGCATACATGTCATTAAACTGCTGATTCAGTTTCTCTAGCTGATTGCTAGTTGAAGCAGTAGCTTGATCCTCACCTTTTAAATCTTGCATCCAAGCAGGACTCATATGCCATGCTTGCTCAAGGCTTAAACTCGCCGAATCAAAATTGTCTGAATGTGTATGGGTAGTAATGACGGAACCAGCGCCTTCTTCTTGTGCTAAGGCATCGGGCTGCCAGCGTTGCACATGAACAGCAGTCGGTTGCAGACTCCGCACCGCAACAAAACCCGTAATACTATCTTGATATTCTGTCGCGCTACTTCGGTGATAGCGAATGCTACGGCGTGCTAAAGCTTGGTACTGGTTATTATCATCAATTAATCTAAGCTTTTGGGCTTGTACTGGAGCAGTAAAATGAGGAACAAAAAGCTCTGATTCATCAATTAGCCAACTAACACCTTCACTTCGCCATACACGCGTAAGAAAGTCATAGTCGGATTCATTATGCTGCATGATAAATGGACGAGTATCATAACTCTGGCTTAACCCACTCAGGTCTAGGCTTAAACTTGTCGCAAAAAGTGGACTTTTTTCTTGCCACTCTTTGAATAGAACTTCGGTAATTTCTACAATACTTTTATTCATAAAAACACGACTGTTACGGCGTTTATGCCATAAATTTGTCGCGTCTTTTAAGGTCAATTTATAAAGCGTTAAAGCACCATCACTTTGGCCATAACTGGCTTCAGTCACAATTCCTGTAGTTCGAAACAATTGGCCAGAATCTGTAGCCTGATCAACGGCAACCTGAACGCCTATAAACTGCTTCAATGCAATTTGGGCACTCGTCGAAAGGCAAATTAACTCAGCTTCAATTCCCCCATTTAGCTGATGTTGGCCTTCTATACGTTGTAAAAAAACTTGGTGATTAAGCAATTCATTAGAAAATTGCACGTGGATCGCACGTTTCTGTGCGCTTAATCCTATTTTTTCCAAAACATTAAAGATATTAAAAAACATTTTTTATAATCATAAGGATATAAAACGGCTGCACTTTATAAAAAACAGACCCATCTGTCTATAACATTATGCTTTTTTTCAATTCGTTTTTTTATATTTTGATTAATTTTAAAACAATAAAAAAGCCCAACTTCATGTTGGGCTTTTTTTAATCTGTTTAAACTCTTTTTTTAGCGGTTTTAAACACTGGATAAAAACGGAACAATTGCCATAAACATACGAGTAATAGCAAAATGAAATAGACCAATGACCAAACTGGTAAAGACTGACCTAAAAAGGTCCAGTCAATTGCAGCACATTCACCTGAACCCGACAGGACTTCCTGTAAAACTGTTTTCATTGGTAAGGCATCAACTAAATAGTTTAAGCCCGGACCACAGCTTGGTACTTGATCAGGTGGTAAATGTTGTAGCCAGACATGACGGCCTGCTACACCCACTGACCATAAAATTGCGATGCCAGCCAAAAATGCGTAAAAGCGTTTAACCGCATTGGAAACAGGGTTATGCAAAAATGCAATCAGTGCCACAAGGCCCATTGCCATTAAGCCAACACGTTGAAAAATACAGAGCGGACATGGCTCTAAACCTTTTACATGTTCCAGATACAACGCAAAAGACATGCCGACAATACTTGCAAAAACAAGTAGTCCACTCACCAAACGGTAACTTAATCGCATGTAAAACCTCATTTTATTATCGATATTGTTCAAGATATTGGTCAAAACTGACCTGAGTATCTTGCTCAAGTTGTTCTTGCTGCTGTAAAGATTGTGCAGCCAATTGCTCAAAATGTTTCAAGGTTTCCACACTAAGCTCATGCTCCTCATAACTTTCAGCATGTAATTGCGCCATGTGGCTACCAAAACTCCAAGTTCCACCATGCTTTAACGTATCGTCAATAACATGGGCTGACAAAGTTTCATCAACTTCATCAATTCGTGCTTGCATGATCGCTAACGCAGAACCATACAGCTCTGTTGCATAGGTCTGATCGAGTAACTGCGCACAACCTTGCATCTGAGCAATATACAAACGTGCCCAATCTTCGATGTGATAAGAACCGTTTAAATCTGTAATGGTTGCATTCGGCGCTCGGCCACGATTCACCACTTCAGTCTGGTTCTTTTCAATCAAATCTTGCTCAGGGCCTAACAGCTCTGGGCTATCACTTAACAAGCAATAAAGTGCTAACACTTCAAGGAAGCCAGCCGTCGTTTCATCAACGCCAATTGACGAATATGGGTTTACATCAACAGCACGTAGCTCAACATATCCCACTCCTCGATTTTTCAAGGCTTGAGACGGCGTTTCACCCGCTTGAGGCACCTGTTTTGGACGTACGAGACTGTAATATTCATTCTCGATCTGCAAAACATGATCATTAATTTGCAACGGCTCACCAGCGGCATCATTTAACCCTAAACGGCTAAATGGTGGGTAAGGAGAATGAACGGCTTTTTGTAAACCATCCAGATAGCCAGTCAAATTGTTGTAATGAATACCTAAGCTTTTTTGGGCTGAGTTTTGATAGCCCAATCGCCCCATACGTAAAGCTGTAGCATACGGTAAATAGTATGAACCTTTGATTAAAGGCAACAACTGATGTTTATGTCCGGTTAAGAAACAACGACATACCGTTGGGCTCGCACCCACCAAAAACATAACCAGTGGCGTTAAACGGATAAAATTACGAATAAGACCAAAATAACGATGGCTACGATAATCCTGCAAACTTAATGATTTTAATTGCTCATCAGTTTCATGAGCTTGCAACTCAGCAAAAAGCGTATCTGGAAAAGATAAATTGTAATGCACACCTGAAATCGTCTGCATACGACGACCATAACGAATTCCTAACCCACGACGGTATAGTGTTTTAAAGCGACCAATATTAGAAGTGCCATACTGCGCTAGACGAATTCGTTCTTCATTGTCATCTAACATACATGGCATAGACAGCGGCCAAAGTTTTTCACCATTTTCTAAATGACGATGCACAACCGCATGAATATCGGTGAGCTCATGTAAAGCTTCGCCAATCGTTGGCTTTGGAGAAGTAATAAACTCCATCAATGCTTCTGAATAATCAGTCGTAATTTGCGGATGTGTTAAAGCTGAACCTAATGCTTTTGGATGTAACTCTTGCGATAAGAACCCATTACTTTGCATACGTAGGCTTTCACGCTCTATTCCACGTAACATGCCTTGTAGTAGCGACGAATCCACCCAAGCAGGAATAACTGATTGAGATGGTGTAGTGGGTTGACTCATGCATTTGCTCGCTTATTAAAGATCACTATATACAAAATCGTGAGATGATACGGTTACTTATATAATCACATCATTCCAGTTTGGCAATTTTTATCACAATCTTGTTATTTAAGACACGAAAGAATTGTGATTTTATTGAAGAATAATTGCTAAAGAGTTGTCAATATCATGAACGATCAAGACATTTTAAACTTCTGGTTTTCACCTGAACACCGTTCACTTTGGTTTGCAAAAAGTGATGATTTTGACAAAAAAATTCGTGAAAATTTTTCTGACGTTCATCGACAGGCAACTCAAGCAGAACTCTGGTCTTGGCGAAAAACGGCTGAAGGCCGTCTGGCAGAGATTATTGTACTAGACCAGTTTTCTCGCAACATTTATCGTGATCAACCACAATCTTTTGCTTACGACAGCCTTGCTTTAGCTTTGGCACAAGAAGCCATTAGCTTGCAATTAGATGCACAGCTTAATCCAGAGCAACGCTCTTTTTTATATATGCCGTTTATGCATAGTGAATCAAAATTGATCCATGAGTTTGCGTTAAAACTATTTCAACGCCTCGGCAATGAAATTAATTTAAGCTTTGAGAAAAAGCATAAAGTGATTATCGATCGCTTTGGTCGTTATCCTCATCGCAATGCGATTCTAGGACGTGTCTCCACTCCAGAGGAAACCGAATTTTTATTAGAACCAAACAGTAGTTTTTAAAACTTCTTAATTTTTAACGCTGAGTCATTTATTTTTTAATGCTTAGCTGGGAGTTCATCATGAAATATCTCTCTCTTTGTTTAGCCTTAGGCACTGCCTTAACTCTAACTGCTTGTGCAACAACGCCAAGTAAACCAAGAACCTTTGATCAGCTTGGTCAGTTTTCAGCATATCCTTTAAATGCCCAAACTTTTCGGATTAGTTTTCAAGCCGACCCGAATATGAGTTATGGCGCAGCTGAAGAAATCACTTTAGTAAAATCAGCACAAACGACGGTACAAAAAGGCTTCCGCTTTTTTAAAGTGCAAAATGATCCAAGTAATCAAAGTCAGAAACCGCCACGTCAAGCCGTGGTTTACCCATCTGCTCCAAGTTTTTACCCATATGGTTACGGTCGTCGTTACCCTGGTTTCTGGCATGATCCGTTCTATGATTACCCACAAGTGGTCAATATCGATCCTGTTCAAGTGTCGTATACTATTGAATGTTATCGGGATCAGAAGCAGGCTCCTCAGGATGCTTTTGATGCAACCTTGATCTTGAAATCAATCGGACAAAAATATGGATTGAGTCCGACAGGAGAGCTGTTGCCCCCGCCTGCGCCTCCAGTAAAACAAAAATGAATAGGATAAATTTATGAACATGGCAGAAGAAGTCCACCACGTGCCCAGTCTTAAACGTAGCAAATATTTTGCCACTCTAGCGCTTATTATTGTCGTTGTGCTGTGGGTTGCACTGATGGTAGCCGACCGTTTTCTGCCAGAGTACACAGGTTTTATTCATATTTTAATGTTAGGGGCTGAAGCCGGCGTGGTAGGTGGCTTAGCCGACTGGTACGCGATTACAGTTCTATTTCGGAACCCATTTGGTAAGTTACCAATTCCTAAGTTTTTACGCGACCATACCGAGATTATTCCGCGCAACAAAGCTCGCATTGCAGAGTCAATGGGCCGTTTTGTACAGGAAAATTTTCTTTCGCCTCAAGTGGTAGAACGAAGCTTAGAAAAAACTGACTTAAGCCTCGCAATTGGTCAATGGCTAGCAAGTCCACAAAACAATACGCAAGTGGTACAGCTTATTCAGCAAACTGTGCCGAAAATTTTTGAGTTTGTTAGCCAAGATCAAATTGCCAACTTTGTGCAAAACAATAGTGTGCAATGGGTACGTAATACCGAAGTCAATAAACTCGCAAGTGAAATGCTCCGCGCAGTATTGGAAAATGACTTCCACCAAGACGTTTTACAGCGTGGACTCGATATCGCCCATGAGTGGGTGGTACAAAACCCAGATAAAACCCGTGAATTAACCCGAAAGATGTTTAAAGCACTGGGTGTCTGGTCACTTGCAAAAGGTGCAAGCTGGATTGGTATTGATGTTCAACAACGCACCATCGACTCACTCGTTGAAAAAGTAGAATCGATGCTGGCAGACCATGAACATCCTTGGCGACAGGAAATTGAAACCATTGCCCATTCGCTCATGCTTGAGCTAGCAAAACCAGACAGTGCTGCCAGCCAACGCCTAAACAGCGGTAAAGATGCCCTTTTAGACAGCCCGCAAGTCCTAAATTTCATCAGTGGTGCTGTCACCATTTTGTGTGATGCCATTAAAGAAGATTTAATGAAAAAAGACTCAGGTATTGCAATGAACCTTCGGGCTGCTATTCAGCAACTGGGTGAAAACCTTGTTCAAAATGCCAAAGTACGCGAAGTGTTGAACAAAGAAATGACAGGACTTGCGCTGAATTTTACAGACCAATATAGCCATAAAATCATCCGCTATGTGAGCGAACGCATTCATGAATGGGATTCGCGCGAAATGATCGGAAAAATTGAAAACGAAGTCGGTGGCGACTTACATATGATCCGTGTGAACGGCGTTGTAGTCGGGGCATTTATTGGTTTAACACTCGGTGTAATTCGGGCAGTGATTGAATCAATTTTATAACTTTAAATATTTTTATAAGAGAACAATATGCTACAGCTTCAGTCAAAATTGGCCACTCAAGGCGTGACGATTTTTAGCACCATGACGGCAATGGCACATCGACTAGGTGCACTCAACCTGTCACAAGGTTTTCCAGATTTTCCGGCTCCACCAGCCTTACTGGAAGCCTTATCTCAGGCGACTTTGGCTGGACATAATCAATACCCACCTGGCGATGGTATTCTCGGTTTACGTGAACAGCTTGCTTTACAATTTCAGCAACGCGACCAACTTCAACTAGATCCTGTCACGCAAATTACCATTACTCCCGGCGCAACCATTGCAATTTTTTGTGCCATACAGGCATGCATTAATGCGGGCGATGAAGTCATTATTTTTGATCCAAGTTACGACAGCTACGGCCCATCCGTGCAGTTAGCAGGTGGTAAAGCCATTCACATCGCTCTTAAAGCACCCGATTTTAAGGTGAACTGGCAACAGGTTAAAGATCTGATTAACGATAAAACTCGAATGATTGTGGTGAATACTCCCCATAATCCAACAGGTACCATCTGGGATAAACAGGATTGGTTAGAACTCATTGAACTGATTCAGGATAAAAACATTGTGATTTTATCTGATGAAGTCTATGAACACTTGGTCTTTGATGGTCAACAACACTTCAGCGCATTGCATTTTCCAGAGCTCAGAGAGCGTAGTTTTGTGATCGGTTCTTTTGGAAAAACCTTTCATGTAACAGGCTGGAAAACAGGTTATTGCGTCGCTTCACCTGAGTTAATGCGTTTATTCCGCCAAATTTACCAATATGCGAATTTCTGTGGCACGACACCTTGTCAGATTGCCCTAGCGCAATATATGGAGCAACATCCAGAACATATTCAAGAGCTGCCACAGTTCTACCAAACTAAGCGAGATCATTTTAATCAGGCGATTCACCATAGCCGTTTCTTGCTAAAACCGTCTCAAGGTACTTATTTCCAAAATCTCGATTACAGTCAAATTCGGCCTGACCTGAACGATGTTGAAATGTGCCAGTTTCTAGCAGAACAACATAAGATTGTGGCTATCCCAGTTTCGGTTTTCTACAAGCAAGCGCCGGAGTCTTTACGTTTGATTCGTTTCTGCTTTGCTAAAAATGATAAGACATTGCAAAAAGCAGGAGAAATTCTGAATCAATGTTAATAAATTTAGCCACTTAGCATAGTAAAAACACTACAAGCCATTTGCTCTAACTATGCTAAGTTGGATATCTGCCCCGCTCATCAAAGAGATGGGCGATGGAGAATGCATGCCACCAAGACAGTCTTTAATTCATCAGCAAAATCTATGGAAAACATTTTTTGTTTTCTTGCTCCCCCTGATTGCAACCAATATTTTGCAGAACTTGTCCGGAACTATTAACACCATCTTTGTTGGTCAAATGATGGGAGTAGATGCAATTGCCGCAGTTTCTGTATATTTCCCTATTTTATTCTTGCTTCTCGCTTTTATTATCGGGATTTCAACAGGTACGACTGTTTTAGTAGGGCAAGCATGGGGCGCGCAAAATATAGAGAAAGTCCAAAGTGTGGTGGGTTCTACCCTGTTTATGACACTGATTGGTGGGGTAATTACCGCGATTATTGGTGTGTTTTTTGCCCATGATATTTTAGAGTTATTAGGCACTGACCCCAAGGTAATGCATCTCGCTTTGCCTTATGTGCAGTGGATGCTGGCAGGCAGCCCGCTTCTGTTTGTTTATATTATCTATACTTCAATTTTACGTGGTGTAGGTGACAGTACTACGCCTTTACTGGCTCTTGCCTTAACCAGTGTCATCGGCGTAATTATTACACCAATTCTACTTAAAGGTTATTTTGGCTTCCCTGCTCTAGGGATTATTGCACCTGCCATAGCATCAATTATTAGTTATATCGCAATATTAATTTTTCTTGCGATTTATCTGAACAAGAAAAAGCATCCGCTTAGACCGAATCGTCAGCTTCTGCAACATATCCGTCACAATCCAGAACTGAGCAAAATCATTTTACGCTTAGGCGTCCCAACCGGCATTCAAATGATTACCACCTCAATGGCTGGCTTGGTTATTGTCGGGTTGGTTAACCGCTATGGCTCACATGCCACAGCAGCATATGGTGCGGTAAATCAGGTACTCAATTACATTCAGTTCCCCGCAATCTCTATTTCAATTGCGGCTTCAATTTTTGCCGCACAAGCGATTGGTGCAGGTAAATCTGACTTGTTATCTCGTGTGACTCGTACTGCCCTAGGCATGAACTTTTTATTTACGGGTACCTTAATTGCACTTGGCTATCTATTTTCAAAATATTTAATGGCTTTATTCATTACCGACCCAACTGTCGTCGTGTTAGGCCAGCAACTTTTATTTATAGTGCTTTGGGCAATTTTATTCTTTGGTGCGGGTGCCATTTTTGCATCGATCATGCGTGCCAGTGGAACTGTGACTGTCCCGATGCTCATTAATATTTCTGCTATTTTATTTATTGAGATTCCATGTGCTTACTGGTTTAGCTCAATGTGGGGGCTTAAAGGAATCTGGGTTGCCTATGCCTTGGCATTTGTGAGTTTATGTATTATTCAAGGGCTCTATTATCAATTCATCTGGAAGAAAAAGAAGATCAAAGTTCTCATTTAGAACTAATCAATTCTTATAAAAAAAGCCATCATTTGATGGCTTTTTTTGACTTTAAAATTATTTCATTAACTTGGTCACAATGGTAGAAGCACGTTGATACCCAGTTGGGAATACACGCTGGAATGCATCAAGAATTTTTGCATCACTACCAATCAATAAACGACGTTTATTTTTTAATACTGCTTGTAAAATTTGACGAGCCGCCTCTTCAGGTGGAGTACGTAATAACTTGTCAAAATTTTGAATCGATTTAGTCGGATCCATACCCAAACTATTCAAGCTATCACTCATTTTTGCAGATTTAGCAATATTGGTGCGGATTCCACCCGGATGTACACACAAAGAGCTTACGCCACTTTTTTCAATATCTAACTCTTGACGCAATGACTCGGTAAAACCACGAACAGCAAATTTAGTCGCGTTATAAGCAGATTGAGTCGGTTGAGCGGTTAAACCAAATAGGCTTGAAATATTAATAATATGGCCATCTTGAGTTTGCTTAATGAACGGTAAGAACTCTTTCGTTCCGTACACCACACCCCAGAAGTTAATCCCAACGATCCACTCTAAATCTTCGTAAGTCGCACCTTCAACAGTTGAACCTAGAGCGACTCCAGCGTTGTTGAAAATCAGGTTAACTGAACCATGATCCTGAACAGTTTCTTGGGCCCACTGCTTTACCGCTTCACGGTCAGAAACATCAAGCTTTTTGGTCGTCACAGTAATCGTGCTGTACGGTTTTAAAAGCTCAACGGTTTGCTGTAATCCCTTCTCATTAATATCACTCAACGAAAGATGGCAGCCCTGTTTTGCCAAAAGAATTGCGAGTTGTTGCCCAATGCCAGAACCTGCGCCCGTAATTGCAGCGACTTTGTTTTTAAAATTTTTCATTGTCCATCCTTTGTTTTTCGATATTTGCACAATCGGTTCATTGCATGTGCAGCTTAGACATCTTTAATATAATTTTGACAATATCCATTGTCAATATAGTACACTGTAATTTCAGATAGAATGGCACAATTCTGCTGAGAGCTTTATCATAGTGAGCATATTTGGCTAAAACCTATAAATTAGGAACCATTCTTTAGGAAACGACTTATTTATGGCGACAAACGACTCAACCAGTAAAAAGAAAACAAAAACTGTGAGTAAAGAACGTCAGTTCAAAGGGTTATCTCTATCTGAACGTAAAGAGGCACGCCGAGAAAAACTGATTGAAGCTGGCATTGCGACTTATGGAACACTCGGCTTTTTTTCCGTGACGGTCAAAGATGTCTGCCAAGAGGCAAAACTCACAGAACGCTATTTCTATGAATCATTTAAGAAGAGTGAAGATTTATTTCAAACCATCTTTTTAAAAATGATTGAAGAATTGCAGCAAAACCTGATGCAAGCCGTCATTAAAGCGACACCAGATCCAGAAAAAATGGTCGATGCTGGTTTAAGGGCACTGCTGACGACATTAAAAGACGACCCGAGATTAGCTCGCATTGTCTATGTTGACGCAGTTTTGGTACAAGAATTACATAATCAGGCCACCATTCAAGAAACACTTGCACAGTTTGATCGAATGATTCAGGCCTTTGTTATGTTGACCATGCCGCAAATCCAACACAACGAAAATGAGCTCTCTTTAATCGCGACAGGCTTAAATGGATATGTCACTCAAATTGCAATTCGATGGGTCATGGGAGGCTTTGAGCAGTCTCTTGAACAGGTTTTAACCGCGTGCCGCATTGTTTTCTTATCTTTATTGGCCAAGGTTTCAAAATAATATTAAAGTTTTTTGACACTCTAAAATGAGCAAAACCAGTTAAGCATTGAAGGTGATAACTTATTGAATGATTTTAAGAATATTTAAGCTTTCATGTCATCATTCGGTCACACCTTTGCCTTACTTTTGTCACAAATTATTGCTAAATTCAATTTTATAGACTTTTCTGCAATGAAATTGTCATAATTAATCTTTGTAATAAGCCTGTCATAACTACAAAACGGTTCACCGTTAAATCTATAGGATATTGCGCTGTGAAAGATGACTATATTTTAATTGTCGATGATGAGCTTCCTATTCGTGAAATGATCCATACTTCTTTGGACATGGCAGGCTTTCAATGTTTGCAGGCAGAAGATGCCAAACAGGCTCATCAAATTATCGTCGACCAACGTCCGGCGCTTATCTTGCTCGATTGGATGTTACCTGGAGGCGTAAGTGGTGTCGATTTATGTCGCCGCTTAAAACGTGATGAGAACTTAGCAGAAATTCCAGTAATTATGCTTACCGCTCGCGGAGAAGAAGACCACAAAGTACAAGGTCTTGATGCTGGCGCAGATGATTACATGACGAAGCCTTTCTCAACACGTGAACTGGTTTCACGTATTAAAGCGGTTCTGCGTCGTGCAAATGCATTAAGTGGCGAAAAAATGATTGACGCCAATGGCTTGATTCTTGATCCTGTGAGCCAACGTGTAAGCTTTGGCGACAGCATTTTAGATATGGGCCCAACTGAATATCGCTTACTTGCGTTTTTTATGACCCATCCAGAGCGTGCATATACACGTGCCCAGTTGCTCGATCAGGTCTGGGGCGGTAATGTATATATCGAAGATCGAACTATCGATGTGCACATCCGTCGTTTGCGTAAAGTTTTAGAACCTTTTGGTGTTGACCGATTTGTTCAGACCGTGCGTGGAACTGGCTACCGCTTCTCAACACGTGCAGATTTAGCCGCAGGTTAACCAAGATTTATGTATGAACCCTACCCCGTCCCCGAACAGGTACGTGAACAAAAGCTTTCCCGCTACAGTAGTTTATGGACGTTTGCCAAACAAGATTTACGGCTTTTATTATTTTTTATAATTATTGCCGGTTTAGTCGGTTTAGGCCTTGGGTATTTCTGGAGCTGTATTTTTATCGCCTTTGTGGTGTTTTTTACACTCCAGTTGCGTTCGCTTTATCTGGTCAATGACTGGATTGCAAATAAACCTTATGACGTTCCTCCAAACCTAAATGGGATTTGGGGAGCGTTATTGTTTAATGTTTACCGTGCCCAGCGTCAGGAACGAATCGTTCAAGCAGAAATGGTCGGTTTAATTGACCGCGCTCAGTCTTCTTTAGTGGCGCTTGCCGAAGCTGTTGTCCTCATTGATGACCAACATAAAATTGAATGGTGGAACCCTGCTGCTGAACGTTTGTTGGGTATCAGCCCTCTCGACCGTGGTCGAAATTTATTAACGATTTTACGCCAGCCGACCTTTATTGAATATTTTAACAATATTGATCAAGCACCCGACGGTATTAAACTACAGTCGAGTTTTGACGATGACCGATATGTACAGGTCAAGCTCACACGATTTGGTGGAGAAAGCCGTTTATTGGTGGCTTACGACGTTACTCGTATGCACAACCTTGAGCAAATGCGTAAAGACTTTGTAGATAATATTTCTCATGAACTTCGTACACCATTAACTGTACTCAGTGGTTATATCGAGACATTTACCGATCAAGAAGATATTAGTCCACGCTGGAAACGTGCGTTTGATCAAATGCAGTCACAAACCAAACGTATGAATGCTTTGGTGAATGATTTACTACTGTTATCGAATTTAGAAAATAATAAGAAAATTGCAAAAAATCAGATTATTGAAATGCCGAGTTTAATGAATCAACTGTTTGATGATGCTCAGGCCTACAATGCCGATTATGGGCATACACTCAATTTACATATTGATAGTCACTGTGACCTGATTGGTTCTGACATGGAAATCGCCAGTGCGTTTAGTAACTTAATTACCAATGCCATCAAATACACGCCAAAAGGTGGAACGATCACCATTGGCTGGCATGACGACGGTGAACATGCCTACTTTAGTGTACAAGATACAGGCATTGGAATTAATCCGAAACATTTACCACGTCTGACTGAACGCTTCTATCGTGTTGACAGTGACCGTAGTCGTCAAACAGGCGGTACAGGTTTAGGTTTAGCCATTGTGAAGCATGTATTAATGCAACATGGCGCTTATTTAGATGTCCAGTCTAAAGAAAATGAAGGTTCAACTTTTACAGTGTTTTTTCCTAAAGAAAGACTATATAACATGGCTTAAAAAGTATTCATTTCATACAAAGGGTGGATATTAAATAGACGCAGTGAAAGATACTTAGCCATTTTGTATATATAAGTTATTATGGACATGATTTTAATTTTTTGTCATTGATAATATCAAATACAACCTATAGTCAGCCTATATAAGTTATTTAATAAATCTTCTTTTTCTCTCATATCTATTTCATATATTAGAATTTATGAAATAGATATACTAACTGTACTTAAAAAAATAAAACCACTCAATTCATACAATATATATAATCAATGTCATTGATAATTTAAAAAATGGTTAAAATAAAAAACACCATTTAAACTAATTATTTAACAGTTTTAAAAACCACTTTCATTTTTAAATAAAATTAGTATTATTAACTCGCTACAAAAAACTTAATCCATAAGAACAGCTAACATAATAATTAAGCGAGGCTTAAATGACTATTAACCCAGTAGAAATAATATTGGAAAACCCTGAAATAAGTGATTTCTTTATTCTTGTCTTGAAAGATGGAGAAGCATTAAAAGTGGAAATTCTTCAGGTTGATCAAACTCAAAAAATCATTCACGTATCCATAGAAGACGAATCAACTCGGTTAATCTCTTTTGATCAAATTGAGATGCTTGAACCGCTTGAAGAAGAACCTTATATAGAAACTATTGATGATCAATTAAAACGTATCCCTATGGGCAAGTATTTGATGGTTTGGGGACATTTTGGTGGTTCAATAAATCAAACTTGTGAACAGGGAGAACTTAAAAGTATTGATTGGAAGCACCGTACAATACTGTTGCGCAGCAGAGTTTATGAAGGCCGAGAAGATACAGTGTACATTGATAAAATTGATTATATAGATGAGTCACGAGAAGGCTCAGGAGCACGAGGCCCAGCTGTAGCCCCAGACTGGTACAAAGGTGCTGATGGAAAATGGCGCAAAAATGGACGTGAATATGAAGGCTGATTTTAACGCAGTTTTCCCTAAAGAAAGACTGTATAACCTGACCTAAAGTCACCCCTTCAAATATAAAAAGCCGGCTCATGAAAAGTCGGCTTTTTTAGCATTTAAACCAATTTACTTAGAAGTCGAGCAATAGGACTTACTTTGGTTTTTCTCTATTACATTTAAAAAGTTAGTCGCAAAAGTATTGCTCTGGCGTAGTGCATCACGATGATCTCCGCCATCAATCGTTTGATATACCGTTGGTTTTTTTAATTTACATAGCTGTTGATAATAGGCATATGTCCCTCTCGGGTCGACTAAATGATCTTTAGAACCCTGAACAATCATTAACGGTACGGTAGGTACCATATTTTCAATCGACTGTTGTTTTAGATAAGCCAAAAGAGGTTTTAAATCGGCATCAGATCGAAATATGCTAGAAGGAGATTTCTTCAAATCAGATTGAAGTTCAGATAAACAGCGGCTGCGCGCTTGAGTCAGCACCGCGTTCATTTCTGGGCTTACTAAATTTTCAGGAACAATACTTGGCTCTGCTGCTTGTGCTCCTAATAGCACAATCGGGAAGAAAGCAGCTACACTAGGTTCTGGGTTTGGATGACTCTGCACATATTCTGCAATACCTTCATATTGATAGCCACCCGGAGCAAGAGCGATTGCCCCTTTTAAATCTAGTTCGGGCGCATCTTTTTGACCATAGGCAGACACTGCAATTGCCGCAGCCCCGCCTTGGCTATGCCCCATCACCAACCACTGTTTATTAAAGCTCTTGGGTTTAAGCACGTGTAATGCACGTACAGCATCGACCACCGTATGCAATTGGCTCTTTGCATTCATATAGGGATGCGCGCCTAATGTACCTAACCCCTGATAATCAGGTGCGACAACTGCATAGCCACGCGCAAGCCAACTATCTAAAGCTTTGGAAGCAACTTCTTGATATGAATGAACTGGTCCACCCTCATAATCACCCGAAGGTGCACAAGTATCAGCGACTCCTGTCGTACCATGTGCCCAAGCGAGTATAGGCCAGCCATTTTTTGGAGGTGTGCCTTTGGGTAATAAAATAAAAGCCGATGCAACAACAGGTTCGCCCTGAATACCTCGACTACGATAATTTACCAATAAGCGCTGCTCTGCATGAGGAAATAAACTCGTCACAGCTTGCTGTTCTAGCGACAATATTGAACCCGGTTTTTCGCTCACAATTTGCTTACTCAAATCTGTAATTGGGGCAGCCATCGCAGAGCCAGACACCAAACAAGCACTGCTAAATAAAATTTTAAAAAAAGAATTACTTTTTCTAATCAAGGGATTACTCCTCTATTATTTACATTATATCTATTTAAATAATCAATTTATAAAATCTAAATTACCATAAAATTATCTACATTTATATTCAATTTAAACTAACTTACATTTAAACATAATCACTTAAAAGTTAATAAAAATATATTTTAAAGAAACGTATTATAAATATCGTTGCAAAAATTAATCCCATTTAAATAATAAAAAATATATGCTGATATTTTCTTTTTACTATAGCTATGAAAATGACAAAACAATATAAATTTATACAGTACCTGATTTACCTTACTCTCTGTTCTCTACCGATTTATAGCTTTGCAGACGTACAAGTGTATGGTCCTGGTGGACCAGCACCAGCAGTGAAAGAAGCAGCCAAACAATTCACCAATAAAACTGGAATAGCAGTCCATGTAACGTCTGGGCCTACTTCTCAATGGTCTGACCAAGCGAAACTAAATGCTGATGTTATATATAGTGGTTCAGAAGCCATGATGTCTGATTTCGAAAATGCTTTTTCTGAGCTAATTATAAAAGACTCGGTAGAACCTTTGTATTTACGTCCTGCAGCCATTTTAGTGAGAAAAGGAAATCCTAAAAATATTAAAGGTTTTAAAGATCTAGCTAAACCCAACATGAAGGTTTTAGTTACGCATGGTGCAGGTCAAGTTGGTATGTGGGAGGATATTGCGGGTAGAACTGGAAATATTGAATTAACCAAATCTTTCCGAAAAAATATTACCACCTATGCAGCCAACACAGGTATTGCCAAGAAAAACTGGGAAGAAAATAGTAGCTATGATGCTTGGTTAGTTTTTAATATTTGGGGAATTAGTAACCCAGATGTTGGGCAAATTATACCTATAGAGAAAGAACTAGTTGTCTATCGCGATACAGGTGTTGCCTTAACCAAACATAGTTTAAAAGACGCTGAAGCTAAACGTTTTGTAGAGTTCTTATCGTCTCAGCAAGGTAATACTATTTTCAAAAAATATGGTTGGACTAAATAATTTAAAAGGGAGCTAAGCTCCCTTTTAAATTATTAATTCTACTTAACCTAAAATATATTCATTTCAAATTAAATATACTCCAACGGCATATAAACTTCCCAGCATTAGGCAAAAGACTGAACTGACATACCAAAATAAATCACTATTTCCCACAAATTTTGATTTTAGCCATGGAAAAGCAAAACCACGGATAAGAAATATAACTGCGACAAGCGACAAAATAAGTTTGGTAAATGGTAATAAATGTATTCCCTTTGCTGCAAAGAAGGCATATGTAGCACATACAGTTAGAATTAACCCCACAACTATAGCTATAAAATTAGGATACCAATGCCCTCTTTCGACCATCTGAACAATACTTTTCCCGGCCCCTAAAAACCGAAAACCATTTGCCCCCCAGAACACACAAACAAAATGAAGTAATGCAGCACAGAATGTTAATAATGCAGCAATATAAAGTAGAGCGTTCGGAAGTGAGTGCATTAGATTTTATACTAATAAATATATGTGATATTTATTATACTCAATTATAAAATATATAAAACTTATTAATAGTTAAAATGAATTTAACTTGGTATTTAATATTTTAAATACCAAGCTTAGTTCACTTAATTATTTACTCTCAAACTCTTTAAAATCAGCTTTTCTGATTTTTGCATGGATCCCTTTGGTTTTATCTACAACTTGTGAAACTTCAAAATCAGTTGCGGCACTTAAATACGCATAAGCTGTTGCTTCATCAATACCGTATTCTTGATTTAGGAAACGAATGGCTTCACGTGTAGACTTTTTCATCGCTTCATCTAGATCTTCATCAAGTCCCGGTGTAATCCAAAACTCAGCATTTTCAGCTAAAGGTTGTTTTAACTCTTTGCCCGGTATTTTATCTTTACCTGCTTTGAGTAAGGTAAATTTTAGTGTCGCACGTGCTGAAGCTTCGAGTGCAGTTAATGCTACTTCACCATCCCCTTGCGCGAAATGGCTATCACCTGTATAGAATAATGCGCCTTTGACCTGAACAGGATAATAGGCTGTTGAACCTGCACCTAGTTCATTAATATCAATATTTCCACCATACATTGCAGGGGGTACAGAGTGAACAGGCTCAGAAGTATTGGCTGCTACCCCCATAATTCCCATAAAAGGATAAAGCGGGAAACGTATTGATTTACCCGATTCCGTTTTTAAGACACCTTCGTACTCACCTTTAGCATTTTTTTCAATTGGTGTGAAAATTGAGACATTTCCATAACGTTCAGGATGCTCAGCCGATGCATTTTCTTGCTTTGCTTTTTTAGGAAATTCCCCAACTAAAGCACCTTTACCATGTCGATTTGAAATAACACCGTAAGGTACACGCGGCTCAACTTTAAGTACCTCAACTTTCAAAATATCACCGGGCTGTGCGCCTTCAATTGCAACAGGGCCTGTCACAATATGTGGCCCATCTTTATGAAAATCATGCTTTAAATTTGACTGTGTAATTATTTTTGCATCTTCCAAAATTTCATTAGATTTGACACCTTTCGATTGAAAGAACTTTTCAGCATTACGCCCTTGGTCTTCAAGCAAACCCTCATGAGAAACCGTATCAAATGTCACAACACTACCCGACGGAACGGTAAGGACGGGTTTGGCATCCCGATTCGGTAAATAACCCCATGTAATGGTTTTTAAAGTAGATGGAACGTAATAATTACCTTTATATTCGCCACTTTGAAGTTGAGTAGGCTGTTTTGAAATTTGATTTAAAACTTTAAAATCATTGGCATGGCTGAGTGAAATACAAAGTACAGATAAAACCGAAGCTGTCAGGCGTTTAACTTTTAACATGATTTCAGAACCTAAAAAATATGAAAATTACTGTAAGGTCCTGAATAATTAGCAAGCATTGTGCCAAGGCTAAAGGCTGTGCAATATCTAAAAAGCGCTTCATATTTATAAAATTAAATAATTTTTTTAGATTTAATAACTTATCTGCAAGTAAAATTAAAATTACGACTTAAGTCTAACTTAAATATTTCTTTCTTTTTTTATTTATTAATTTTCAATCATATTAATATTTTTGCTCTCTTTAGACACATATTTATAGGCTAGTTAATATAACGTCCTATTTCAGATCACTTAATAATAATTACATTTCCATATAATATAAATCCAGACATAGTTATATATTTTGCTTTTATATAATTTAAATCAAAAAATAAACCCTGAATAATTAAACTCAGGGTTTACTTGTTTTATAGGGATTATATCGCTTACTAAACTGTATGTCCCATGCGCTCGCCCATTACAACCACAGACTCAGCTTTAAAACGTTGTTCCCATTCGATCTTATCTTTTTCAAATAAAATAACTGCGGTAGAACCTAAATAAAAACGTCCAAGCTCGGCACCTTTTTCTAGCTTTAACTGATGATGCTGTAATTCGATACGACCTGAAGGTTTCACTTTACCTGTCGCCACAGTTTCAATACCAGCAACAATCATTGCCCCCACTAAAACAACAGCCATACGGCCAAGTTCAGTATCAAACAAACACACCATGCGTTCATTACGGGCAAATAGTCCCGGTACATTTTCAGCAGTCACCTGATTTACCGAAAATAGCTCACCCGGTACATACAACGTTTCAGTTAATGTACCTGCAAACGGCATATGTACACGGTGGTAATCGCGTGGAGATAGATAGACTGTCGCGAACTCGCCTTCTTGAAACGGCTGAGCAAGTTGTGGGTCGCCAATGAGTTTCTCTACAGAGAAGCTTTGGCCTTTTGCTTGAAATACTTCACCCGCAGTAATTTTACCAATCTGAGAAATAGCACCATCAGCAGGCGACACGATGCTATCTGTATTTTCGTCAACGAGACGCACGCCATCTTTTAAAGCACGAGTAAAAAAGTCATTAAAAGATTTATATTTTAGTGCATTGCCTTGTTCAGCAATCGATAAATCAATCCCATATTTGGTTTTAAATGCATGAATAACAGCAGTTTTCACAACTGGATTTTCACTCGCAGCAACTTTACCTACCACACGGCTCAATTGATGCTGTGGTACAAGATTTTGTGCCTTAATAAATAATTCTTTTTTTAATCGAGATGTGAAACTCACGACGGTGATTCTCCAGTAATAATAGGACTATCGAGGCGATTGCCCCATTCACTCCACGCACCATCATAGGCTTTTGCTTCCCAGCCCAAGAGTCTAGCCAAAATATAGGCTAAACCGGAACGGTGATGTGACTGGCAGTACACAACTACGGGTTGCTGTAAATCAAACCCTAATTGTTCAAGGCGCTGCCGCGTGCGTTCAAGCGGATGCAATTTTAGATGATTTTGACGATTAAGTGCAGTACTCCATTCAAAATGGAGGGCATTTGGAATGTGACCGCCGCGTCGCGCTGCTAAACGGATCCCACTATATTCATCACTTGTCCGGCAATCCCACAATTGAACATTTTCTTGTTCAACTTGTTTGCGTAGCTCTTCATAGTTCACACGGAACTGAGCGGCATGCGATAAATCAATCTGAATTAAGTCTGCAACAGGAGAAACTTCTTCGACTTCTGCTGTAGTTGGTAACCCTGCTCCTAACCATGCATGGATACCGCCATTAATTAAACTGGTACGTGTGAATCCTAAGCAATGCAAATTCCAGATTAAACGTCCAGCCCATGCTCCGCCTTCATCGTCATAGACCACAACATGATGATTAGGTGAAATATTCAATTTCTCAATCAGTGCTTGTAAACCTGCTTCATCTGGCAAAATACCAGTGGCTTCTTCGTGTTGAGACACTAACCATTTAGGTTGTAAGTGAATAGCATGCGGAATATGAAGTTGCTCATAAACAGAAGCACGGCTCAAATCTACAATACGAATATATTCATTGCCTAAATAAGGCACTAATTCTTCTGCTTCTATTAATAAATCGAGTTTAAAATCCGGGAGTGTCATCGTCATGGTTTCTTTTTATACCAGCTTAATTTCATATTAGCATAAGCTTATATCTAACAAACTCTGATTTTCTGCAACTCTTTAGCAGAAAATCAGATATCAGCATTCTTACTTTTAAAAATACAAAATAGTGAGACTACTTTTTACTTAAACCACTTCTTCAAGTTCTTCAATTTCAAAAACCTGACGTAAATAAGCCAAGAAAGTATCATTATCAGTCATGGTTTTACCGGGGCTATCTGAAATTTTCGCAACTGACTGACCATTACATTCGACTAGTTTCAACACAATATTGAGCGGCTTTTGTCCCATATCATTAGTCAAATTAGTTCCAATACCAAAACTGACCTGAAAACGGTCTTTAAAGTATTGATGCAATTCCCATGCTTTTGGCAAATTAAGGCCATCACTAAAAGTCAGCATTTTGGTTTTGGTATCAATTTTTAATTTACGGTAGTGCGCATAAGCCTTATCACCCCATTCATATGGGTCACCACTATCATGGCGTAAGCCATCAAATAGTTTCGCGAAGTACAGATCAAAATCTCTTAGGAAAGCGTCCATGCCCACCACATCGGTTAGGGCAATTCCTAAATCTCCACGGTACTCTTGTACCCACGTCTCTAAAGCAGCTTTTTGAAAGTCACGCAGTCGTACATCAAGTGCCTGAAAAGCTTGTAGGAATTCATGGGCCATGGTCCCAATTGGCGTAATGTTTAACTCTTTTGCAAGCAGGACATTACTTGTACCACGGAACACATTTGGTACTGTTTTATGAAAGGCTGCCACCACATGTTTTTGCCATACGAAGCTATAACGGCGACGTGTACCAAAATCAGAAACTAAGAATGGCGGGTCATTCGGTTTTTGTGTTTTTTCATATTCTTGAATCAATTCAAGCTTGGCCTTTAAACGGCGCTCGCCTTCAGCCCATACTTCATCAGTTTTGATACGGCTAAAATAAAGTTCATTTACAATTGCCAATACAAAAATTTCAAACATCATGGCTTGGACCATCGGACCTTCAATATGAATATCCAAACGACCTTCCGCATCGATGCTAGCTCGAATAAAGCGTCGCTTCAGTTGAAACAGTTCTAAATAATCGACAAAGTCACTTTTGATAAAGCGTAATTTACGTAAATATTGAAGTTCGTCTTCTTTATATTTAAGACTACACAAATAGTCGAGTTGCTCGTTTAAATCATCCAAAATATCTACTAGTGGATAGACAGTATCTTCTAAATTTCTACAGCGGAAATGGTAGACACTATGGGTTTGCGGGAATTTATGCAAAACCACTTGTAACATCGTAAATTTGTACAAGTCTGTATCTAGTAAAGAATGGATAATTGGAGACATAGTCAATGATTATTCGCTTGCTTCTTAGCATTAAAGCATATTTTTATAAATCAATTGCGAGCTTTTAGACCATTGTTGCAATTCCATGAAATTTCCTTTTAAAAATCATTTAATTTAAATTCTGCTAAACTAAACCAATTCAATTAATTGCAGAAATTTGCTTTAACTATGCGCGCTTTAATACAACGAGTTCTTGAAGCCAAAGTGGTGGTTGACGGTGAGACTACTGGTGAAATCCAACACGGACTACTGGTTTTTTTAGGCATTGGCCGTGATGACACTTTAGCGATTGGCCAAAAGCTTATTGATAAGATTTTGAAATATCGTATCTTTGATGACGAACAGGGCAAAATGGGCTGGAATGTCTCTCAAGCAAATGGTGGAATCCTGCTTGTTTCACAATTTACTCTGATGGCTCAAACCCCAAAAGGTTTACGTCCAGATTTTGGTCCAGCCATGCCGCCAGCAGATGCCAAAGCGTTATATGAACAGCTGGTTGAATATACACATTCACAATTTGAAAAAGTTCAAACCGGCATTTTTGCAGCCGATATGAAAGTTCATTTAATTAATGATGGTCCAGTTACATTTAACTTGGAAGTCGAAGCGTAGATATAAAAAAACTCCCGAACGGGAGTTTTTTTATATCTGGCGATTAACGACCAGTTTTCTCTTTAATAAAAGCACGTGCCTGACGTACTTTATCTTTAACTGGTTTTGGCAATTTAGGTGGAATGAGTCTAGCCACTTGGTTAAACCAAACCAATAGGCTGAAGTCACCTTCCATCTTAATACTGCCGTTTTGCATACCTGTCATAAATGCTGTTGGGTCACCTTTAATCAAAGTTTTTACACCCTGTTCGCTATCTGCAAACTGCAAGATAAAATCAGCTTTTTCAGGTGCGCCTGCAACAGTGTCAATCTGTCCATTATTAATAATGATCTGACGTGCAACACCTAAATCCGTACCGATCTGAATACGGAATGCGCGGTCATGAATCAATTCAATAAACTTAGGGCTAGTACGTGCCAATTGCTTCATACGCAGCACTAAACCTGCTACCAATAAATCTAACGGGTCTGTACTGACATCAACGAGAGGTAATTTGACTACAGGTATAGAAGAAAGTTTCATGAACATTCACGCCTATTGTATTTTTATGAAAACTTTAGAGCAAAACTCAGTAAGGACATACCATTGCCTGTGTTTTGTGCATTAACTGATAATTTTTAGCTGGCAACGCAATCTAGATGAAACGTCAACAGACCCACGTATCGTAGCATAACTGGCTATTTTTTAATAAATGCTTTGTATAATAAAAATCACGTTTCGTAAATAAAAAAGGCATGCTGTGCATACCTCTTTACCGTTAGATAACAATTTAATTATCGGCTAGAACATTGCTGCTGATCATCTTCATATACTGGCGTGTGTTCTATATATTGGCGATTTGCCAAAGCCTTTTGTGCCTGTTTATCCTCACGTAACAAAATAAATGTAACCATTACCATCGCTAGACTTAGTGCAGTTAAATAACTATATGTGACTGGCATTTCAAAAGTGACTTGAACTCCAAAACGGACCACTTCCAATAGCCCCCAAAAGAACATCCCTGCAAGCATAAAACCAAGCCAACGACGGTAAGGAGAAAAGAAAACAGCAACAAGCGCGACAGCGATCAAGCTGAATCCGGCGATAGCGGCAAAATTCGCTGTTACCATAGAAACCTCCGTCTTAATGAAAACGTCTAAAAAGATTCGGTCTTAAAAACCCGACCTCATTCCAAAAACAACTTTAATTCATAATTTGTGTTGAAGCTTAGGATGCATTATGGATGTTTTTTTTTAGAAAAAAAGACCCGTTATTTCTTAATGCGACACACTTTGTCGCAACATTCTTTTGTCATTACATTTTTGTAAAATTCAAAAAGTTCGATTCCCTATATGGCATCAATTCTGGCGTGTCATTACAAAAAAATATGCTGTTTTTAAGGACCAAAATAAGTTTTTTTCAGATTTTTTTATTGCCTTTTTTCTGTGCACGATTTGAGCATAACATGCTTGTTTTTATGACGATTCTGCATAAAAAAAGCGCTACTCTGAAGTAGCGCTTAAAGCTTAGCCTTATAGGTTAAGCACGGTTTAAATCTTTGTCATGCATGCCCAGCAAATACAGCACACCATCCAAGCCAACACTTGAAATAGCCTGATTTGCATTTTGACGAACTAAAGGTTTAGCACGGTAAGCAACACCTAGGCCCGCAATCGCAAGCATAGGTAGATCGTTTGCACCATCTCCTACCGCCATGGCTTGCTCTAAAGAAATGCCCATTTTATTCGCAAGTTCGCGTAATAGCTCAGCTTTACGTGCGCCATCAACAATTGCGCCTTTCACTTCACCTGTTACGAAACCGTCTTGCACATCCAAAATATTGGCATGAACTTCATCAATACCAAGTTTACCTTGTAGATATTCAGCAAAATATTGGAATCCGCCAGATAAAATTGCTGTTTTGTAGCCAAGCGCCTTCAATGTTGAAATGAGGCGTTCTGCACCTTCAGTAATAGTTAAACGCTCTGCAATTTTAGGTAAAACAGCAGCATCCAGTCCTTTTAATAATGCAACACGAGCACGGAAGCTTTGCTGGAAATCAAGTTCGCCTTGCATCGCTCTTTCAGTGATTTCAGCAACTTGTGCACCTACCCCTGCTTCAATCGCCAACTCATCAATAACTTCTTGTTCAATTAATGTTGAGTCCATATCAAAACAAACTAAACGACGGTTACGTCGATAAGCGTTGTCTTCTTGAACAGCAACATCAATGTTTAATTCGCTTGAAAGACGTAAACATGCTGCACGCATGGCTTGTGCATCTAAAGTTGGACCACTACTTAAACCAAACTGTACACATGCACGACGTGGAAATGCGCTATCCTTTTCAAAGTCGACACGGCCTGATAATCGGGTAACAGTTTCAATGTTAAAGCCTTGGCTAGACACAATTTGTGTAACTGCTTGTAAGTGGGCAGCAGTGAGTTCAGGTGCCAAAGCCGTGACGATATAACGAGTACGACCGCCTTCACCTACCCATTGATCGTATTCTGCGCCTGTGATTGGTTTAAAGCGCACTGTTAAGCCAATATCATGTGCTAAAATCAGAATTTCTTTCATTGCCAATGCGGTCGCAGTTTCATTATCTGACGCGACTACAATGCCCAATGTGAGTTGATTATGAATAACAGCCTGACCTACATCCAGTATTTGCAATGAATGTACGGATAGTACTTGCATTAATCGGGTAAACTGGTTTGGTTGGTCTGGTCCTAAAAAGGATATAAGAATGATTTCTCGCATGAATTGACTCTAGTCTGAGTGACAACTATTGTAAGAATCATAATCGAATTTCAATATAATTGCCTTGGAAGTTTAACTTGATTGCGCCTAGACAAGGGCTATTTGCTAGCCTACTGATCGTTAGTTTTGCATTGCATACCTTTTTATTGGTGATTGCAACGACACACCAGCTCAATGAAAACCGTGCGAGTCAAGGTCAGCTCATGACCAGTCAGCTCGTTGCAGACAGCTTATCTGAGCTTGAACCGGCAAATACGGTATCTTTAGCTCTGATTGCCAATCGCTATGCGACCAATCCAAGCGTTGCGTCTATTCGCATTCTTGACGCCAACAAACAAGTGTTGGCAACGAGCGGAATTTCGAAAACTCGCCAAGGTGAGATTTTTGCTCGCGATGCGCTGCAAAATGAAAAGAAAGTGGGTTCTATCGAGATTACGCTTATTCAGCCAAGTATTGGGGAAATTCTCCGCACTCAATGGCTGGCAATCTTAGCGTCTCTGTTTTTGCATGTTTTATTATGGCTTGCCTATCGCGCCATTGCTCGTCCAACCCGTAGCGAATATTTGGCACGTATTAATGAAGAGAACCGCTTAAAACATGAAATTCAGCAGTTAACTCAGGCATTGGCTTTAGAAAAACAAAATACAGTAACGTTAGTTGCTCAAGCCCAACAACAAGCGAAAGGTAAACCAGCGGCTCGTCCACAACCAGAGAAAACAGCAGATTCAGCTGACCAACATATGTTGGCACTCAATATTCAATTTTATGACCCTAAACAGTTATTAAGCAGTGTCAACCAATCGGTATCTGTTCCGTACTTTAAACTCTGTCAGCTCTTTTTAAACAAGAGTATTGAGTTATGCGTTAAGCATTACCAGTTAAAGTTAGCGGACATTGAAGTCGTAAATGAGTTTAATGCTGACGGCGCTACACTTGCGATTTCAACCTCGCATGCTCACGCTGTAGAGTGTCTGCTTATGGTTGGAACCGTATTCCAATTACTCTCTGACGTTTTATATAAACGTTACCGTGAAGATAAACGCTTTGCTTTGCAAACGCGTAGTGCAACGTGTAATGCCGTAGAAGCTATGCAAATTGATGCGAAAGAAGCTGCTCAACGTTTAGCACAGCATCTTCATGCCAAAGAATCTGCTTTATATCTTGAGAATGATCAACTCAAAGCAATTCAAGACAGCTATCAACTTGTTGCAATGCCAAACCCAAGCAATGTCATGACTCGCCATGCTTTTATGATCAATGGCATGAATGCAGAGTGTGCTGAACTTGCTCAAAATATCCGGACTGAAATTTTGATGGGGAAAAAATCAATCCCACAAAATGATAGTCCAAGCAGTGCAGCTTCATAAAAAGTAAGTGTGCACATCAGAACCTAGCCTTTTGGCTAGGTTTTTTTATTTAAATTCATCGTTTTTATTTTAAATTATTCCATTTTCTTATGATTTATTTGTATAAATAAAGCTGGATCTATTCTATCTCGTTGCAAATTTGGATAAATCAGAATCATAGGCAAAATTCTCTAAACAGCGTAAACTATGCAAAATTTATTAAATAGAAATTGTCTTACGACAAAAAAAGGTGAAAGCGAATGCCGCTGAGTCGTGTTGAAGATCTTGTCGCCGATATTCGTGCAGGCAAAATGGTTATCTTGATGGATGACGAAGATCGCGAAAATGAAGGTGATCTTGTCATTGCAGCAACGCATGTTCGTCCTGAAGATATTAACTTCATGATTACCCATGCACGTGGTCTAGTTTGCCTAACGTTAAGCCGTGAGCGCTGTAAGCAGTTAAACCTTCCCTTGATGGTTGACCAAAACGGTGCTCAGCATAGTACAAACTTTACCTTATCAATCGAAGCCGCTGAAGGTATTACAACTGGTATTTCAGCAGCAGAGCGTGCACATACAATTCAAGCTGCTGTCGCAGCGCATGCAAAGCCAAGTGATATTGTACAACCGGGCCATATTTTCCCGTTAATGGCACAACCAGGCGGTGTTCTACATCGTGCAGGTCATACCGAAGCGGGCTGTGATTTAACACGCTTAGCAGGTCTTGAACCAGCTTCTGTCATTTGTGAAATCATCAATGAAGATGGCACAATGGCACGCCGTGCAGATTTAGAAATTTTTGCCGAGAAGCATGGCTTAAAAATTGGTACAATTGCGGACTTGATTCACTACCGCATGACCAATGAGCAAACGGTTGAACGTCTGGATCAAAAAACCATTCAAACAGAATATGGTTCATTTGAACTCTATCGTTATCGTGAGATTGGTAACCCAGACATCCATTTGGCTTTAGTCAAAGGCGAGCCAAAAGAAGGTGTTACAACAGTACGTGTACATGGTTTCAGTCCAATTCGCGATTTGCTTAAGCTAAATAAAGCTGACGGTGAACCTGCGTGGAATCTAGACCGTGCACTACAGACAATTGCAGCGAGTGATCGCGGTGTTTTAGTCTGGATCGGGCAAGATCATTTGCAAGACTTGGGACCAGCGTTGGATGATTTAAATAAGCCAAAACCGGT
Organism: Acinetobacter sp. V102_4; assembly: GCF_031799005.1. Classification (NCBI taxonomy): domain Bacteria; kingdom Pseudomonadati; phylum Pseudomonadota; class Gammaproteobacteria; order Moraxellales; family Moraxellaceae; genus Acinetobacter; species Acinetobacter sp. V102_4. Next base: position 184,349 of record NZ_JAVQNR010000032.1, read on the forward strand.
GAAATCCAATGCAGCACTTTCACATCAATATCAAACCATTGGTGTAGGCGCTCAAATTTTGCGTGACTTAGGTGTTGAAAAAATGAAGCTTCTTAGCTCACCATTACGTTTCAATGCTTTATCTGGCTTTAATTTAGAAGTAGTGGAATATGTCACTGCTGATCAAATCACAACGAAATAATCGAGGTTGCTATGGCAATTCGCCGTATTGAAGGTTTATTACATCTCGCAAGCGAAGGTCGTTATGCGATTTTAGTGGGTCGTTTCAACAGTTTTGTTGTTGAACACTTATTGGATGGTGCAATCGACACATTAAAACGTCATGGTGTAAATGAAGATAACATTACTGTTATTCATGCTCCTGGCGCATGGGAACTCCCGATTGTTGCTAAAAAATTAGCTACATCAAACCAGTTTGATGCAATCATCGCACTTGGCGCAGTTATTCGTGGTAGCACACCACACTTTGACTTCGTTGCTGGTGAATGTGCAAAAGGTTTAGGTGTAGTGGCGTTAGAAAGCAGCTTGCCTGTCATCAATGGTGTATTAACTACTGATAGCATCGAGCAAGCCATCGAACGTTCAGGTACAAAAGCAGGTAATAAAGGTAGCGAAGCTGCTTTAACTGCAATTGAAATGGTTAATTTATTAAAGGCAATTTAAAGCATGTCTCAAACACTGCAAGCCGCTTATGCAGCAAAACGCAAAGCACGTCGTTTTGCTGTACAAGGTATTTATGAGTGGCAAATGAGTCACAATCCTGTACATGAAATTGAAGCACGTACTCGTGCTGAAAATGCCATGCACAAGGTAGACTTAAATTACTATCACGAACTGTTAACGCAAGTGATTGCACAGCGCGAAGATCTTGATGCATTGTTAATTCCGGTACTTGACCGTGAACTTAGTGCACTTGATGGTGTAGAGCTCGCAACCTTACGTTTAGGTGCTTACGAGTTACGTGATCATTTAGAAGTACCTTATCGTGTAGTTCTTGATGAAGCCATTGAACTCGCCAAACACTTTGGTGGAGCAGATAGCCATAAATACATTAATGGCGTTTTAGATCGTTTAAGTTCAACACTACGTAGTGCTGAAAAACAACAAGCAAACTAATAGGTTTGAAGTTGATATGGCTGAGTTTTCTATTATTGACCAATACTTTAACAGACAATCTTACACAGATGTCACCTTAGGTATTGGAGACGACTCAGCCTTAATCACCCCTCCCCAAAATCAACAATTGGTGATCTGTGCAGATACACTAGTTGCTGGTCGTCACTTCCCTCTTGATACCTCTCCCCATGCAATTGGCTGGAAAAGTGTGGCTGTCAATCTTTCAGATATTGCTGCCATGGGTGCTAAACCTCATAGTATTTTACTTGCGTTAAGCTTACCTACCATTGACCATGAATGGCTTGAAGGATTCAGTCAGGGAATCTATGACTGCTGTAATCAATTTGGTGTTGCTCTCATTGGTGGAGATACGACCCAAGGTCCACATCTCACCATTACCGTCACGGCCATGGGCTGGATTGAAACTGGACAAGCTGTGTTACGTTCAGGCGCAAAAGTCGGTGACTATGTTTGTGTGAGTGGTCAAGTTGGAGATGCAGCTTATGGTTTACAACACCTAGGTCATCCCTTACAACAACGACTAGACTACCCAACACCACGTTGTCAGCTAGGACAACAGTTGAAGGGTCTTGCTTCTAGCATGATTGATATTTCTGATGGATTAGCCCAAGATTTAGGCCATATTTTAAAAGCCTCAAAGGTCGGTGCTCGATTACTTTTAGAAAAGTTACCGATTGATTCAACGCTAGAAAAACTACCAGAACAGCAGCGCTGGCAATATGCGCTAGCTGGTGGTGATGACTACGAATTATGTTTTACAATAGCACCGCAAAATTATGAAAAACTTTTGCAAAAACAACTAGACATTAAGATTACAATGATCGGACAGATCGTTGAGCAAACACAACTAACTTTTGAGCACTTGGGTTCAGATTACCCATTGCAAATTCATGGATACCAACACTTTGCATAAGCCGCCGATTCATTTTAAAGACATGTCTTGGTTCAACCGCTGCATCGTTTTCTGTGGAGTTGGTTTCGGATCTGGTCTCGCACCTAAAGCCCCTGGTACTTTTGGCTCTGCTTTTGCCTTACTCTTCGTTCCGATCTGGTTATCGCTTGGATTTAACTTAAGCTTAATCGCGATGATTATCATGTCCTTGGTCGGGATTTATATTTGTGGTCAAACAGCAAAAGTTATAAACGTACACGATGATGGTCGAATTGTGTGGGATGAATTTGCAGGGCAATCTATTACCTTTCTTCCTCTCATTTACTTACAACAAATGAACTGGATGTGGGTGATCGTCGGCTTCATATTATTTCGAATTTTCGATGTTTGGAAACCTTGGCCTATCCGTGTTATTGATCGTCAAGTGCATGGTGGTTTTGGTATTATGCTTGACGATATTATTGCCGGTGTATGGGCTGCTCTTTGTACACTAATTATTATCCATTTGACTTAATCATTAGAGTTATACATGTCAACTACCGTCATTATTCTTGCTGCTGGCAAAGGAACGCGTATGCGTTCTCAGCTTCCTAAAGTACTACAACCTTTAGCAGGTCGCCCACTATTAGGGCATGTCATTCAAACAGCAAAACAATTACAAGCTAAAAATATTATTACGATTTATGGTCATAGTGGCGACCGCGTACAACAAACATTTGCCCAAGAAAATATTCAGTGGGTTGAACAAGCTGAACAACTTGGTACAGGTCATGCCGTACAAATGACTTTACCCGTACTCCCTAAAGAGGGTGTTTCACTGATTTTATCAGGCGATGTACCATGCATTAATGCAAATACGCTACAAAAATTATTAGATGCATCGACTCAGACAGGAATTGGCTTAGTTACGCTCACTGTAGATGATGCAACAGGTTATGGCCGTATTGTGCGCCAAGATGGCAAAATTCAAGCCATTGTTGAACATAAAGATGCAAATGAAGCACAACGCCAAATTAAAGAATTTAATACAGGCATTTACTGTGTTAGCAATGCAAAACTCCATGAATGGTTGCCTAAACTTTCAAATGAAAATGCACAGGGCGAATATTACTTAACCGACATCGTTGCAATGGCAATTGCAGATGGTTTAGAAGTTGCCTCTGTTGAACCAGAGCTTGCTTTTGAAGTTGAAGGTGTAAATGACCGCTTACAACTTGCAGCTTTAGAACGCCAGTTCCAGCAAGAACAAGTCAAAAAGCTCATGCAGCAAGGCGTAATGTTCTTTGATCCTGCACGTTTTGATTTACGTGGCTCTGTAAAAGTTGGACAAGACGTTCGTATTGACATCAATGTTATTATTGAAGGTGAATGTGAGCTTGGTGATTTTGTAGAAATCGGCGCTGGCTGTATTTTAAAGAACACCAAAATTGCAGCAGGCACTAAAGTTCAAGCCTATAGCGTTTTTGATGGCGCAGTTGTAGGCGAAAATGCTCAAATTGGACCATTTGCACGCTTACGCCCAGGGGCTAAATTGGCAAATGAAGTGCATATCGGCAACTTTGTTGAAGTTAAAAACACATCGATTGGGCTAGGTAGTAAAGCTAACCATTTCACATACTTAGGTGATGCAGAAATCGGTGCGGAATCAAATATTGGGGCAGGTACAATTACTTGCAATTATGACGGTGCAAATAAACACAAAACCACTATTGGCGATGCCGTTTTTATCGGTTCTAATAGCTCGCTGGTTGCTCCGGTGACCATTGGGAATGGCGCAACAGTTGGTGCGGGTTCTGTGATTACGAAAGATGTAGCCGAACAAAGTCTCTCCTTTGAACGTGCGCAACAAATTTCAAAAGCAAATTATCAACGTCCCCAAAAGGTTAAAAAATAAGAGGATTGAAGTATGTGTGGTATCGTCGGAGGCGTTGCAGAGCGTTGTGTAACCGAGATTTTAATTGAAGGTTTAAAACGTCTTGAATACCGTGGTTATGATTCTGCGGGTGTTGCTTTACTAAATAATCAACAAATTTTACGTGAGCGCCGTGTAGGTAAAGTCATCAATCTTGCAGATGCAGTTGCTGAACACCAACTTACAGGGGCTATCGGCATTGCGCATACTCGTTGGGCAACACACGGTAAACCAACTGAAAATAATGCTCACCCGCATATGTCTGGTAAGGTTGCTGTTGTACATAACGGTATCATTGAAAACTATCAAGAACTAAAAGATGACCTTCAAGCTTTAGGTTATGTTTTTACTTCTCAAACAGATACTGAAGTTGTTGCACACTTAGTTGCTGAAGCTCTAAAAAGTACAGATAGCCTTTTAGACGCTGTTGAAACTGTTGTACCACAGCTTAAGGGTGCTTACGCTTTAGGTATTATCCATAGCGATTATCCAGATGAACTGATTACTGTACGTGAAGGTTCTCCTTTAGTCATTGGCGTAGGTATTGGTGAAAACTTTATTAGTTCAGACCAACTTGCACTTTTACCGGTGACGAACCGCTTTATGTACCTAGAAGAAGGTGATATTGCCCGTCTTACACGTACTTCAATTGAAGTATTTGCAAATGGCGAGCGCGTTGAACGTCCAGTGCGAGAGCTTGATGCAACCGTAAGCAGTGCATCAAAAGGTGAATACAAGCACTACATGCTCAAAGAAATTTATGAGCAACCAGAAGCAATCAAGCAAACGATTTCTCAAGCACTTGATGGCAATAGCTTACGTGATGATTTCTTGAAAAATGCTGAAGCAGATTTCAATAAAATTCAAAGCGTACAAATCATCGCTTGTGGTACAAGTTACCACTCAGGAATGATTGCGAAATATTGGTTTGAACAACTCATTGGTGTGCCTTGCCAAGTTGAAATCGCGAGTGAATTCCGCTATCGCACACCTGTAATTGTTGAAAATACGCTTTATATTTGTATTTCACAGTCAGGTGAAACAGCCGATACATTAGCGGCGCTACGCGAAACTCAAAAACGTGCGAAAGCCAACAATATCGATATTCAGACTTTGACTATCTGTAACGTTGCCACGTCTTCAATGGTTCGTGAAACTGATCATCACTTATTGACTCTTGCTGGTCCTGAAATTGGTGTTGCATCAACTAAAGCGTTCACGACTCAGCTCGCTGCTCTTATGTTGTTGATCCTTAAAATTGGACAAGTTAAACAACGTATTAGCCCTGCTATTCTTGAAGAAATTACACGTGAGTTATGGCACAGCCCGAAAGTTATTCTTGATACCCTCAAAAATGACCCAGAAATTTTGCGTTTGTCTGAATTATTCGTTGAAAAAAATCACTGCTTATTCTTAGGCCGTGGTACGAATTATCCAATCGCATTGGAAGGCGCATTAAAGCTTAAAGAAATTTCATATATTCATGCAGAAGGCTATGCAGCTGGTGAGTTAAAACACGGCCCGTTAGCACTCGTTGATAATGAAATGCCAATCGTGATTCTTGCGCCAAATGATGAAATGCTTGATAAGCTCAAATCAAATATGGAAGAAGTTCAAGCACGTGGTGGTGAATTATTTGTTTTCGCTGATGAAAATAGCGGAATCAATGAAAAAGACCGTCAGCACGTTGTACAAATTCCAGCGGTAAACGAATGGTTAGCTCCAATTATTTATAGCGTGCCAGTACAGTTATTGTCTTATCACGTTGCTGTATTACGTGGTACAGATGTTGACCAGCCACGTAACTTGGCGAAGTCAGTAACTGTAGAGTAATTCAAAAGAGATCATTATTAAGGCATCACCTGCTTTAATAACTGATTGATTAAGCCCGATATGTGTAAGTGCATATCGGGCTTTTTTATTGCGTTCATAACGCCTCACAGCCCCTTTCCCGTGAAAGAAAATCGAGTTTAATAATAGAGAAGTCCCCTAGGACCCTGTGTCACAACGGACTTTTTACTTTTGCGCTGATTTAAAGTTTGAGAGATCATTGCGACACAGAGATAAAGGAGCTAAGCGAACTTAGCCCATTTCAGTTTTGTCGCAGCGTCGAATGATGCCGAACAAGTTAGGGGCAAAGTCCTGTGGGAGATCAGGACTTTGCAAACTGGTGTGTTTTAAACGTTGTACGGTTTGAGATGAATACACTTGCTCAAGCTGTTGGCAAATACAATTGCAACTGGCCTGCATGCGTTCACCTGAAGAACAAATTCTTTTAAATTCCTGCTGAGCATTGGCATCATCATTTGTAATGCCGTAAGCACCGACCACAAGATTTAAAACTAATATAAATTTATGAAGTTTCATATTATTCTCATGATTATTTATATCTTTAAATAAAATAAAAATATGATTCGTCTAAATATTAAAATATTTTTTAAATAATAATTAACCCTCCCACAAACATAGGAAAATAAAATAATTAAAATTTTAAAATAAAAATAATTTATAAATTTAAAAAATCAGGTCGCAAAAAAACCAAATTTTAAATAAATAAAATAATTAAATAAGAGAGAAAATGAGTTTGAATAGTGGCATAGCCAACTCCTTAAAAATGGAGTCCTACCACCAGATCACCGCGAATTAATTTATGGTGGTAGAACGAAAGAGGGTTGACAGACTGGTGCCCATAGAGACCAGCACGCACGGGGCGTCCCCCTTCCGTCCTACCGCAAAGAAAGGGGACGCAAGGGTCTAACGACTTATAGTAGAACTATAATCCGCTATGGGGACTTACGGTCTGTCAAAACCGTCTGGCAATGTAGGCCAGCAACGAGATAATAATCGGTGATTTTAATTACGTCAATTTATTTTAATAAAAAATTATAAATATAATAATTTTATTAATATTTAAATAATATTATCCTCTTTATTATATTCATGGCTTTTAATTAAATTTAAAATATAAACTTGAGTTATATATATTTAGTTAATAAAATATATTGATCGTTAAATCTAAATTAATAATTAATATAAATACGTCCAAGATGAGAAAAGTTAAGTATAAAAAATATCTTAATCTAGGTGCTCTGAGCTTAGAGTTTTGTGATTGAGATTTTTTGACAGTGACTCTAAAAGTTAGATCAAGTTATTTTGAGTTTTTATAGCCATAAATCTGATTATAAAATTGAAATACTTATAAATTTCATATACTTTAAATTGTTTAAAATTCACTCAAAAATAGTAACAATAAGATAGGTAAAACATGATTTCTTTAGAGCTTTTCATTACATTTTTAATTACTACAATTATTTTTGCTTATATTCCGGGTCCGGCAATGCTTTATACGGCTGCGCAGACGCTTTCTCGCGGCAGAAAATCTGGTTTGATGGCAGCATTTGGAATTTTCTTAGGAGGTTGTTTTCATATCATTGCAGCCTCTTTAGGCTTAACGACCATCTTTCAAATTATTCCAAAACTCTATGATATTATTAAGATTTTAGGTGCTTTGTATTTAGTTTGGTTAGGCATTAAATTAATTAGATCTACCTCGTCCCCTACTGTTCAGCAAAATGTTGAAAATGGTCAGTTATCTTTGAAGCAGAGCATTCTGGTCGAAGTTTTAAACCCTAAAACCGCTATTTTTTATATCGCATTTTTACCCCAATTTATTAATACCTCATTAGATTTTCCAGTTTGGTCTCAATTCATCATTCTGGGGCTTATAGTGAATCTAATCTTTGTTTCTGCTGATGTGGTTTGTGTGTTTTTAGCCAATTACATTAGCCAAAAATTAACTAAATCGAAGAAGCCCCAAAAATCTATGTCAGTTATGGGTGGACTCATTTTTATGGGGCTAGGCGTTTTTCTTGGCTTTAAAAACCAGTAGTTTCTACGGGTAAATGCGTACCTAACAAAGAAAAAGTAACGCCCGCAACTTCCAACGGGTCTGAACTGGTCCAAATAATATGATTTCCTTCATTTGGACTTTCAGAACTTAAATGATATTGATTGAGCTGCCGAATTAATTGCGCTGTTACAGCTTCCGAAGGCTCAATGATTTGAATATCACGGCCTACAATTTCCTGAATCGTGTCTGAGACAAATGGATAGTGTGTGCATCCTAAAATAATCGTATCGACTTTTTGCTCGACCAACGGCGCTAAAATATTTTTTAAATAATCCTTAACTTCCGCGGTATGCGCTTTGCCCGTTTCAATTTTTTCGGCCAAACCAATACACGGTACTAAAGAGACTTTAATATCTTGCGCATATGTTTCAATTAAACTTTTTAAGTTTTTACCCCTAACCGTAGTGGCAGTTGCCAAAACCGCAATATGCTTGCTCATGGTCATTGCCACAGCTGGTTTTACCGCTGGTTCTATGGCAATGAGTGGCACACTAATTTGTGCTCTAATCGTTTCAATCGCTACAGCCGTCATGGTGTTACAAGCAACAACGATCGCTTTGCATTTACCCTGTGCAACGAGATTTGAAATTAAATGCGTAGTTCGTGAAACAATCCAGTCGCTTTCTCTGTCTCCATACGGGACATATTTCGAGTCAGCGAAATAGATAATATCTTCATTCGGAAGGGCCTGCCGAATATGCTTAAAGAGAGACAACCCACCTAAACCAGAATCAATCATTCCAATCGGGTTGTTATTGTTATTCATGGTTTGTCCTGCATTTCATATATTTAGAAAAATTCTTTCATGGTTGCCAAGTCATTGAGCACGACTTTGGGCTGAATGGTTTTTAATTTTTCGGCCGATGTATAACCCCAACCGACGGCAGCAAAATCAATACCTGCTTTATGTGCAGCTTCGCCATCAGTGGTTTGGTCGCCGACATAAATTGCTTGGTTTTTACTTACATCTAAAATGTTGAGAACATGCTTAATCCGCTTCGCTTTGCCAAATATAGACGAGCCACCATCAATATGGCTAAAAAGCTCACAGAGTTCTTTACCCATTACATTTTGACAATTTTCTTTAGAGTTTGAAGTGATAATTGCGAGCGTATATCCCCGATTATGTAGTTCAATTAAGTGGTCCCGCATACCTTCAAACAGATGAATTTCTTCATCTCTTTCTTTCATTAACCGAATAAAATCTTTCGCAATCCAAGGTAATTTCCATTTGGAGACTTTCATCTCTTTCATAATTTCTTTTGGTGAAAGATGTTTGTACTGCTCTACTTCATGTAGCTCTACAGATTTAAACTTATACTTTGCGGAAAGTTGATTTAAAACGCTTAGAAAAAAATGAAAGGAGTCGACTAAGGTGCCATCTAAATCAAAAATAATCGCTTGATATTCTTTTAGGTTTTTTTCCATTTCTAGTTTCGAAAATATATTTTTTATAATTATATTCTGTTTTCCATTGGTTTTTAAATCAGGCCCAACGAGGACCTGACCTAAATTTTGAATTTTGTTTTAAGCTGCCGCTTTTTGTTCTTTTATCCAATTTTTAATACGTGCATCCAATATATTTAAAGGCAATGTTCCTGCATTTAAGATCATGTCATGGAATGCTTTTATATCAAAACGATCTCCAAGCTCATGTTTCGCTAACTCTCTTAATTCTAAGATTTTTAATTGGCCCATCTTGTATGCCAATGCTTGGGCAGGAACAGCAATATATCGATCTGCCTCTGCCTGAATATCAGGTTCATCTAAAGCAGAATGATCTCTCATGAAATCAATCATTTGCTGACGGGTCCACTTTTTATAATGTACGCCGGTGTCAACCACTAACCGACAAGCACGGAACAACTCACTCGATAGTCTTCCATAGTCTGAAAGCGGGTCTTTATAGAAACCAACATCTTTACCCAACTGCTCTGCATAAAGCGCCCAACCTTCAATATAAGCGGTATGGTTGGGCTGCTTTCGGAACATCGGCAAATTTGGCAGGTTTTGGGCAATATCAATCTGCATATGATGGCCGGGAATTGCCTCATGGTAAGCAGTCGCTTCCATTGATATTTTTGAACGTTCAGAGAAGTCCCCTGTATTCACATACACTTGTCCGGGGCGTGAACCATCAGGCGTGCCTTGGTGATATTCCGCACCTGCCGCTTCTTTTTCTCGATATTGCTCTACAGGTAAAACTTCGACTTTATTTTTTGGCAATAAACCAAAGAGCTTCGGCAACTCTGGTTGCATTTGGGCAATATACCCCCGATAAATCTCTAAAATTTCTTCACGAGATTTTGGGAAAACAGCGGGATTTGTTTTTAATGATTGTTGGAAACTTTTTAAGTCATTGAAACCTTGTGCTTTGGCAATTTTAAGCATTTCCGTTTCAATACGAGCAACTTCTTTTAATCCGAGCTGATGAATATTTTCAGGGCTTTCTAACGTTGTCGTATTATTTTCTACATAAAAGCGATAGAGCTCGTCACCTTTTGGCAAGCTCCATATACCCTCGTGTTGTCGTCCATAGGGTAAGTAATCTTTCTGAATAAATGCTCCGAGTTTTTGATAGGCAGGCCGAACATGCTGATCTATGGCCTGTAGCATTTCACGGCTTAAACGTTCTTGTTCTGCTTTCGAAATATTTTTTGGAAATTGCTTTAATGGAGAGGCAAAAACACTGTCCTTCCCTGCGGGAGCTGCAATGCTATTAATCTGCTTTGCTACCTTTTCAATTAAATATTTGGGTGGCATCAAGCCATCTTTTTGTCCTTGTTTTGCTAACTGAGTACCTTGATCAAGAATAAGAGGAATTTGTTTTAAACGAGAAATATAGTCTTGATATTGCTTCGCATTATCAAAGGGAATCGAACTAATAAATCCCGGAAATTGTAAATGTAACCCCCACATTTGATTGAAAGGCATCTCATACAATTTCAAATCATAATTTTTAAGTGTTTCTTTCAACTGATAAATCATTAGATCTTTATTTAATTGATCAGTTGCTGAAAACCCTGTGCTATCAATTGCTTCAAAACGTTTTAAAAAATTTTGAGTACTTTTTTTATCTTTCTCGATCTGATTTTTTGAAACCTCGGTCCATCGATCGTTGTAGCGTAAATCTCCTAAAGTCGTTGCAGTTTCAGGATTATTTTTTAAAGTATATTCCCACTGTTCTTGTAAAAGCTGGTTTAAAGCTTTCACCCGAACAGAGACATTACTGTTTTGTTTAGATTGTGATTTTTCGATGGTATTTGTATTAGTTTCGGGGGTTGCAGCATTAGAAGAATGAGACATCCAAAATAAAACACTAATACAAGCAAAATGTAAGGTTCTGTTTTTCATTTAATTATCCAGAAATATTTAACAAAGGTTAAAATAAAGACAAAACAAATTACGTGCCAAGCAGCATATAAAATAGTGTAAAAATCGAGTATTTTTTTAACTCAATGATTTTATAAATTAATTTTCTTTCTAATTAAATTATTTATAGTTGCTATCTATATTCCGTATTTGACTTTAATGTATCGGAAACTTAAAAAAGTGCACATGAGCGATCTCAGTGCACTTTTGAATTTCTACATTAAAAATTGTTCCTCAAGAAAACAAATATTGATAAACAATGTATGCAGCCAGTTTTGCTGTTCTATTGTCTAAATCAAATTTTGGATTGCACTCAGCAATATCTAAAAGTTTGATTTTCCCAGTCTCTTGAATATGCTTAAAAATTGCTTCAAAAGTGGCTAAATCAATTCCTTTTACAGCTGGTGCACTTACTCCGGGTGCAACCGCGGCCGCGAAGACATCTAAATCAATCGTAACGTACAAACAGTCTACTTTTTCAATAAAAGCATCAACCGCCGCAAGTACGTTGTTCAGGTTAAAAATATTAACCTCATGATCGCGTAAATATGAACAATTCAGAGCATCCGCTGTATCAAACAAAACTTTAGTATTGGCATGGTTAGCTACCCCAATACATAAATAATTAAATTGTTTTTGATGTTGTTCTGAAAGTCGAGCTGCCTGTAAGAAAGGTGTACCAGAGGTTGCATGCTCTGCTTCACGCAAATCAAAATGGGCATCGAAATTAATAATGCCTATTTTTTGTTCAGGCGCATGTGCTTGTACATATTGGAATAGACCACTAAAGCTACCAAATGCAACCTCATGTCCACCACCAAGAACAATTGGTTTTAAACCATTTTGTAGGCTATTTGCGACTTGCTCAGCCAACTCAGTTTGAGCTTGCTCTAAATTGTCATATTCGCAGGTCACTGTACCCAAATCGACAATACTGACTGGACGATGAATAGGTAAATTAGCCAGCTGATTACGGATTGCGTCTGGCGCATCGGCAGCACCGACGCGACCCTTGTTACGCTTTACACCTTCATCAGAGCTAAAACCAATCAGCGCAAAGTCTGCGTATTGGGTCTTGTTGATAATATGATGAATGCGTTGGTGTGCTTCACCTTCGCCATCATGGCGACCTTGCCATTTAAATGTGTGATTCATGGTGATACCGTTTAAAAAATAACTTCTTGTCCATGCTGAATTACTCGCTTAGGCAAATCTCCGCCAAGCCAGTAAACAATTTCAGATGGATGCTCAATATCCCAAGCCACAAAGTCAGCGACTTTACCTTGCTCCAGACTGCCATGGGTTTGCTCTAAACGAAGCGCTTGTGCAGCATGAATAGTCACCCCTGCCAATGCTTGCTCAGGTGTAAGACGGAATAGTGTGCTTCCCATATTGAGCATTAAACGTAAAGAAAGTGCTGGAGATGTGCCCGGGTTTAAATCGCTCGACAGTGCAATACGCACACCATGTTTAATGAGGCTTTCAACTGGTGGATATTGTGTTTCACGCAGCAAATAAAAAGCACCCGGCAATAACACAGCAACCGTACCCGACTCTGCCATGGCTTTAACATCATCTTCGGTCATGTACTCTAAATGGTCGGCAGACAAAGCATGATAACGTGCTGCCAAGCTTGAACCACCTAATGATGAGAGCTGTTCCGCGTGAAGCTTAACGGGTAAATTTAAAGACTGTGCTGTTTTAAAAACACGTTCGACCTGAGCTGGTGAAAATGCTAAGTGCTCACAGAAAGCATCAACAGCATCGACTAAACCTTCAGCATGCAGTTTAGGCAGCATTTCTGTACAGATATGCTCGATATAAGCATCGCTTTGATCTTTGTACTCTGGCGGTAAAGCATGAGCAGCCAAACAAGTACTTTTTACCGTCATCGGTAAAGCTTCACCAATTTGACGGATCACACGCAGCATTTTGCGTTCATTTTCATAATTGAGTCCGTAACCAGACTTAATCTCGATGGTGGTTACACCGTCTTGTTGCATACAGCGAATGCGCTTAAGTGCCGAATTGAGTAATTGTTCTTCGCTTGCTTCACGCGTTGCGCGCACTGTACTTGCAATGCCACCACCACTTGCTGCAATTTCAGCATAGCTTACACCTTGTAAGCGTTTTTCAAACTCAACACTACGGTTGCCACCAAATACACTATGCGTATGACAGTCGATAAACCCTGGGGTAACCCAAGCGCCTTTTAAATCAACTGTTTCGGAATATGTGTCGGTAGGAAGTTGTTGTTGTTTTCCAATCCACTGAATGAGATGCCCTTCTGTGACAATTGCTGCATCTTCAATGTAAGAATATTGCCCATTTTGCATGGTCGCAATGTGGCAATTTTGCCAAAGTTTTTTCATGAGCCTTTCCTCAAAACTGCCCAATAGTTAAACCATTGGGCAGTTCATTTGTTAGCTTTCTATCTCAACATTTTGCTGGATAGGATTATTTTCCTTTCCCAGATTTTGCTCTGGTTTTACCCATATGCGATAAGCAATAGTTAAGAGTACAAGCCATGTTATACCTACATAAATTGCAGGACGTGAATCAGGGAAATAACCCATCATGACTAAAATGAACACCATAAAACCAATCGCGAACGCAGGTGCATATGGCCAACCCCATACAGGGAAATCAAGTGCTTTAATTTCAGCAGTAGATAATTTACGGCGCATTGCTACTTGCGAAAGCAAAATCATGAGCCAAACCCAGACGGTTGCAAAAGTCGCAATTGATGCAATGATCATGAATACATTTTCAGGAATCAGGTAGTTCAGTACCACACCCGTCAATAGCACACCAGCCATCACCACAACAGTCATCCATGGCACGCCATTACGTGACAATTTTTGGAAGATTCGAGGTGCTTGACCACGGTTTGCCATGCCATAAAGCATACGGCCTGCGCCAAATACATCACTGTTAATTGCTGAAACAGCCGCTGTAATCACGACAATATTTAAAATATTTGCTGCTGATTTAATGCCTAAATTTTCAAAAATCTGGACAAATGGACTACCTTGGCTACCAATTTGGTTCCATGGGAAAATCGACATCAAAACAAAAATCGTGAGTACATAAAAAAGTAAAATACGAACTGGAACAGCATTAATTGCTTTTGGCAAAGTCGTTTTCGGATCTTGAGACTCACCCGCTGTAATGCCAATAATCTCAATACCACCAAAGGCAAATACCACTACAGATAAACATGCCACCAAACCTGCAATACCATGCGGCATAAAACCGTCATAAATCCATAGGTTTGAAATACCCGGTACGAAATTGCTATGATCAGCCTGGAAGCCATAGAACATAAGCCCTAAACCACCTAGAATCATGGCAACAATGGCAGTAACTTTGATAATGGATAACCAGAATTCGAGTTCACCAAAGACTTTAACGTGAATTAAGTTAATAGCGCCTAAAAACATAATTAACGATAAAATCCAGATCCACCGTGGTACATCGGGATACCAGAATCCCATATAAATACCAAAAGCAGTGACATCGGCAAGTGCAACAATCACCATTTCAAAAACATAAGTCCAACCTGTGGTGAAACCTGCTAGTGGACTTATGTACTGTGATGCATAGTGACTAAATGAACCAGATACAGGGTTATGGACAGCCATTTCACCCAGTGCGCGCATAACAATATAAATTGCAATCCCTGCAACGATATACGCTAGTAATACTGAAGGCCCAGCCATTTTAATGGCAGTTGCCGAACCATAGAAAAGCCCAGTCCCAATTGCTGAGCCCAATGCCAAGAAACGAATGTGACGGGTGTTCAGCCCCCGCTGTAGTGTGGAGTTTTGTGACATTATAATCTCCAATCCTTGAGGATATTTAGTTAGATTCGGCCACTCCATGTGACCGTTTTATTAATCACACTTCAGATAGACTAGGGAGTAGGTTTGGAATAATTAACTCGTTTAGACAACCACTCGAAAGTAATTCACTTGCCTGTTCAATATCAGGAGCAAAGAAACGGTCTTCGCTGTAGTACGGCACTTGAGCGCGCAAGATTTTACGGGCTTGTTCAAGTTTAGGCGAGCTTTTTAGGCCTTCACGGAAATCTAAACCCTGACAAGCGCCTAACCATTCAACAGCTAGAATGCCGCGAACGTTATCGGCCATTGGCCAAAGTCGTTTACCCGCGTTAGGCGCCATCGAAACATGGTCTTCCTGATTCGCTGAAGTCGGTAAACTATCAACACTCGCAGGATGTGCAAGTGCTTTGTTATCACTCGCAAGCGCTGCTGCTGTAACTTGAGCAATCATGAAACCTGAGTTAACACCGCCATTTGCAACCAAGAACGGTGGAAGCTGAGACATGTGGCGGTCCATCATCATCGAAATACGACGTTCTGAAAGTGAACCAATTTCTGCAATTGCCAATGCCAGATTATCTGCTGCCATTGCTACAGGTTCTGCATGGAAGTTACCGCCTGAAATCACATCACCTTCTGCTGCAAAAACAAGAGGGTTATCTGACACTGCGTTTGCTTCAATTGCTAAAACTTCAGCAGCCTGACGGATTTGAGTTAGACATGCACCCATCACCTGTGGCTGACAACGCAATGAATACGGATCTTGAACTTTGCTACAGTCTTCGTGTGAATGTGCAATTTCACTTGATTCTGTTAAAAGGTCACGATAAGCCGCAGCCACATCAATTTGACCACGTTGACCACGTACTTCATGAATACGTGCATCAAACGGTGAACGTGAACCCAGCATTGCTTCAACACTTAAACCACCGCATACAGTTGCAGCAGCAAATAAATCTTCAGCTTCAAACAAACCACGTAAAGCATAAGCGGTCGAAACTTGTGTACCGTTTAGAAGTGCCAAGCCTTCTTTAGCTGCTAAAGAAATTGGCTCTAAGCCTGCAATTTTTAAAGCT
Organism: Acinetobacter sp. V102_4; assembly: GCF_031799005.1. Taxonomy (NCBI): domain Bacteria; kingdom Pseudomonadati; phylum Pseudomonadota; class Gammaproteobacteria; order Moraxellales; family Moraxellaceae; genus Acinetobacter; species Acinetobacter sp. V102_4. The sequence goes on from NZ_JAVQNR010000032.1 coordinate 200,493, forward strand.
TCAACTGCTGGTATCCATTCACCTTTATAGCGCGCCTTACTTTCACCCAATAAAATCAATGACATATGCGCAAGTGGTGCCAAGTCACCCGAAGCACCTACTGAGCCTTTAAGAGGAATATGCGGATAAACTTCTGCATTAATTAAAGCCAACAATGCATCAATGACTTTACGGCGAATACCTGAGAAACCACGTGCCAAGCTATTTGCTTTCAATAGAATAATTAAACGAACCATTGCATCATCAAGTGGCTCACCTACACCTGCTGCATGCGAAAGAACTAATGAACGCTGTAATTGTTCTAAATCTTCAGGAGCAATCTTGGTTGAAGCAAGTAAACCAAAACCTGTGTTAATGCCGTAAGCTGTACGCCCTTCATTTACAATCTGTTCTACACAAGCCACGCTTGCGTTGATTGCAGCTGAAGCACTGTCATCTAATTTAACTTTAATCGGGTTGAGGTAAGCTTGACGTAAATCAGCTAAGGTTAATTTTCCCGGTTGGATCAATAATTCCATGTTGGCTTCCTAATTTTTGGCACTATATTCTGCTGAGACGGTGCTTTTCACAATTGCAAAAAGCACCGCTAGTTTTTTCCATGTGTTTTTATTGAGTGATCATTGGCAAGTTTAAGCCTTGCTCTTTCGCACAGTTAATCGCAATTTCATAACCTGCATCGGCATGACGCATAACACCTGTTGCAGGGTCATTGGTCAGTACACGAGCAATACGTGCAGCAGCGTCATCTGTACCATCACACACAATCACAACGCCTGAGTGTTGAGAGAAGCCCATACCTACACCGCCACCATGGTGTAGAGACACCCAAGTTGCCCCGCCTGCTGTATTCAACAAAGCATTTAATAAAGGCCAGTCTGATACTGCGTCTGAGCCATCTTGCATTGCTTCAGTTTCACGGTTTGGACTCGCAACTGAGCCTGAGTCTAAGTGGTCACGACCAATCACAACTGGTGCAGATAATTCACCACTACGAACCATTTCGTTAAATGCCAAACCAAGTTTTGCACGTAAGCCTAAACCCACCCAGCAAATACGAGCTGGTAAACCTTGGAAGCTAATGCGTTCACGTGCCATGTCTAACCAGTGATGTAAATGTTCATCATCAGGAATTAACTCTTTCACTTTGGCATCTGTTTTATAAATGTCTTCTGGGTCACCAGAAAGCGCTGCCCAACGGAATGGACCAATACCACGACAGAACAATGGACGGATATAAGCAGGTACGAAACCAGGGAAATCAAAAGCGTTTTCTACGCCTTCTTCTTTCGCCATTTGACGGATGTTATTTCCATAGTCAAATGTTGGAACACCCATTTTTTGGAAATCGAGCATCGCTTGTACATGCTTCGCCATCGACTGTTTTGCAGCTTTTACAACAGCTTCGGGTTCTGTTTTTGCACGTTCACGGTATTCATCCCAAGTCCAACCTACTGGTAAGTAACCATTCAGTGGATCGTGTGCACTTGTTTGGTCTGTCACCATGTCTGGACGCACACCACGGCGAACAAGCTCAGGTAAAATTTCAGCAGCGTTACCATGAAGTGCAATTGAAATGACCTTACCTTCTTTCGTGTAACGGTCAATACGAGCTAAAGCATCATCTAAATCAGTTGCTTGTTCATCTACATAACGCGTACGTAAACGGAAATCGATACTTGCTTGCTGACATTCGATGTTTAAAGAACAAGCACCTGCAAGTGTTGCAGCTAAAGGCTGAGCACCACCCATACCGCCTAAACCAGCAGTTAATACCCAACGACCTTTTAAATCACCGTTGTAATGCTGACGACCTGCTTCAACGAAAGTTTCGTAAGTACCTTGCACAATGCCTTGGCTACCAATATAGATCCATGAACCTGCTGTCATTTGACCGTACATTGCTAAAGCTTTTGCATCTAACTCGTTAAAGTGTTCCCAGTTTGCCCAGTGCGGCACAAGGTTTGAGTTTGCAATTAAAACGCGTGGTGCATCTTTATGAGTTTTAAATACACCTACTGGTTTGCCTGATTGAACTAATAAAGTTTCATCAGTTTCAAGATTTTTTAAAGTATCTACAATTTTGTCGAAACATTCCCAGTTTCGTGCTGCACGGCCAATACCACCGTATACAACCAACTCTTTCGGGTTTTCTGCAACATCCGGATCAAGGTTATTCATCAACATACGTAATGGCGCTTCAGTTAACCAACTTTTAGCCGTCAATTCAGTGCCGCGTGGCGCACGAATTTCTACATCACGAAATTTTGTTGTCGTTGTTGTTGTCACAGGCGGACTCCTTCCTTTGAGCTTACATCAGCAGAACATCACTTGTTTCTGCATTTGTATAGTAATGTATTAACTTGTATATACATCCATATACTACACAAATATTTTACGGCGTGAAGAGGCTTGCTCATATTTTTTTGCAAAGACTTAATAAGTATATGAATTAAAATAATTTATTTTTATGAACCACATAAAAAAAGCACATATCCTTTCACTAGATATGTGCTTTAAAAAAATAACTTATTTAGTTTTAACGTTGAATTAACTCAATAACATAACAATTTTTTGCCCAATTCTGAGGGAAATGAACTGATGTAATCGCAGTGGTTTTCTCAATTTTTAGAGTCTCGTGGGCAGCAAGTAAAAAGGCTTTTTCTTCAATCGCTACTTCAATGTCAGAACCACTATTAAAAATAAAAATCAGGTCTGCCGAGCTTAAAAAAGTCTGTGCTTCTGTACCATCTACTCTTTGAAAGCGGGCATGAAATTTTGCAGAATCATAAATTAAATTTAGATCTCGAATTGCACCGTCAACTAACTCACTATGCACCTGACTTTCACCATGGAAAGCAAAAATCTCGCCCAGCTTTAATGACCTAGCAGGCAGATCATCGACATGTAATACGATGCCTTGTCCATCAAGCACACTAATAATTCGCTGCTTATTGGGAAATAGCGAAAATGGCCCAGAAGTGGTCACATCAGCCATCGAAATGCGCCAATCAAAATCAGCTTCACCTTGGCTTCGCGCAATTTCCAAAGTGTAACCCGCACCATTTTTCCAAAGCATTTTTGTATATTGGTCTGCCTTGAGTACTTCAATCATTGCGTAAATTTGCCTTCGAGATAATAACGACTGCCGGGATAAGTCAGACGGGCACTAGAAATGAGTTGCTTATTGGACCATGTACGACGACGGATCAGTAAACATGGTTCAGCTTTAGTAATCTTTAACCACTTACACTCTTGCGGAGATGCTAAAACGGCTTCAACAATGTGCTCGCCTTCTGTCACAGGTGCTTTCGCCATTAAGTATGCATTGGGGGTAATGGTTTTAAAGTCTTGTTCTAAATAATCTGGAATGAGTGCTGCATCAACCAAACGATCTTCGACCTGAACTGGCACATCATTTTCATAATGCACAATAATTGAATGAAACAGCTTTTGCCCTTCACGAGTCTGCATTAATACACTTTGCTCTGCATTTGCATAAATTTGTTCTAAAATTAAAACTTCAGCATGGTGCTTATGGTTACGGGCGATAATCTCTTCAGCAATATTATTAATTTGAAAAAGCGCAGTTCGGCCTTGCCCTTCAGCAACAAAAGAACCAACACCCTGTATACGTACCAATAGACCTTCTGTAGTTAATTCGCGTAGCGCACGATTGACTGTCATTCGACTACAACCAAGTTGATTGACCAACTCGCTTTCAGAAGGAATTTTTTTATTTACAGCCCAAGAGCCTTCATAAATCTTTTGTGAAATCAGCTGTTTTACGCGTTGATATAAAGGAACTGGACTATCAGCTTCAATCGAAAGCTCAGCATGTTCTTGTTTTGATGTTCTGGGCATAACAAATACTCAAAAAGGCAGCAGGCAAAATCATATTTTAGTTGACATGCTATGTATATACAACCACATACAATATGTTAATTTATGAATTAAATAGATTTTAAAAAGTTTAAAAAATAAACATAGCTCAACAAGAGCTAATTTAAAGTTTTATGTAGATAAATTCAAATATATAAAGGTTTTATCAATATTTATTTAATAATTATTTGTGCTATGCCTTTGCTCCATCCAAGGGCTTCAAAGTGTGGCCTTTTCGGAGTTACGAAATGATGCTTAAAAATTTTATTTAAAATAACTGATCGATAGTATTCTTCTGCCACACAGTATATTAATAAAACTGGAAGCACATCGAATGCGTAATTATAAAATAGATATTCTTCGAGGAATCTCTATCCTTTTGGTTCTTTTACACCATTTTAATATTCCCTATAAACTTAAAGATACATGGTTAGGTTTTAATTTTTTAGGTGAAGCATTTAGCACAGTCATCGCAAGAAACGGAAATTATGGCGTGACCATGTTTTTTGTGATTTCGGGTTTTTTAATTACCCATCACACTTTAAAAAGAGACAAACAATTCTCCGCAATTAACCTCAAACATTTTTATATCCGACGAGCAGCCCGCATTTTACCGTGTCTGGTTTTACTCATTTTAGGCGTAAGTTTACTTGGGTCATTTGACTTAAAACCCTTTGTAAACCAAGCACCAAATGGCATTGAGGTCTCATATCCCTTAACCATATTTGCAGCTTTAACTTTCTGGATGAATATCCTGATTATAAAATTTGGTTGGGTAAACTACGCTTTGGGCGTGTTGTGGTCACTCTCTGTAGAAGAAGTTTTCTACTTTGTGTTTCCATTATTGTGCCTGCTCACGCGTAGTAATAAGGTATTTATTGCTGTACTTGTTGGGGTAATTTTATACGGACCTTATTTTAGATCTCTACATTTTGGAGAAGAAAGTGGTGCCTATTTATATCATTATTTTTCGAGTTTTGATGGCATAGCCATTGGTTGTTTAACAGCGATTTTTTCTCATAAATATCAGCCAGATTGGGCCTATAAAAAACCTCTTTCGTGGTTAATTATTTTGAGCATGGTCGCTCTTTATTTATATGCTCCCATTAAAGAAGTCAGTACATGGGGTATTAGCTTATTTGCTTTTGCCACAGGCATACTCATTTTGTGTTTTCAGCATCCTACGGGAACGCAAGCGCATAGTCTATTTACAAAAATTATGGTCTGGTTGGGACAACGAAGTTATGAAACTTATTTGTTTCATCTGGTTGTACTGGGTCTTATGAAAGTTGCTTTTATTCCAGCTCAAACTGACTCTAGCATCAAAATTATGCTTTTAATTGCCTATCTCGTTCTGACTTTCATCATCAGTGCAGCAATTGAAAAATATTATTCCACCCCACTTAACAGCTACATTCGAAAGATTTTCATTAAAGACAAATCATAAAAATAAGCCCCTTTAAAATAGGGGCTTATTTAATTAAGCGATCAACATAGTTTCATCATCTTGCTTAAAAGGGTTAGACCAGCTCTGCCAAGCTTGTGGCCCTAAAGCCATTTCTTCATCACTTAATAAACAACGGTCTAAGCGTTCTATTAAGGCTTGCTCATCCATTTGCATACCAATGAGAACCAGCTCTTGCCTTGCATCACCTGTTTTTGCATCCCAAACCTTTTTAATTTGTTCGATGCTGTCTAAGTCACTCGGCCAGTCTTCTTCTGCAACGGCGGCCCACCAATAACCTGCTAAGCCGTGCCTTGCCATTGCTCCTGCTTGCGACCATGAATAAGCCAATGTCGGTTCGGCAGCCAACCAGAAAAAGCCTTTGGAACGGACGACTCCCGGCCATTCAGCCTGTACCAAATCATAAAAACGCTGTGGATGAAAAGGTCGACGCGCACGGTAAACAAAGCTACTGATTCCATACTCTTCGGTCTCTGGCGTATGCTCACCACGCAATTCTTTTAACCATCCCGGTGCTTGTGCTGCTTCATCAAAATCGAATAGCTGTGTATTTAAAATTTTATCTAAAGCAATTTTTCCAAATTGAGCAATTTCAATTCGGGCACGTGGGTTTAATGTCTTTAGAATTGCGGTGAGCTGCTCTTGCTGAGCTTGGTCAATCAAATCAATTTTATTCAGCACAATCACATCACAAAATTCAATCTGATCAATAAGAAGATCGACCACAGTTCGTTCATCTAGTTCACCTAGCGACTCTCCACGTTGCTGTAGTGAGTCCAGAGAGCTGTAATCTTTAAGGAAGTTAAAAGCATCGACTACAGTGACCATGGTGTCGAGTCGAGCAAATTCATTTAAAGAATTTCCATCTTCGTCTTCAAAAGTAAAGGTTTCTGCAACAGGCAACGGTTCTGAAATGCCTGTTGACTCAATCACTAATTGGTCAAAGCGGCCTTCATCGGCTAAACGTCTAACTTCAACCAGTAAATCTTCTCGTAACGTACAACAGATACAGCCATTGCTCATTTCAACCAGCTTTTCATCTGTTCTTGAAAGCTCCGCCCCACCTTCGCGTACTAATGCCGCATCAATATTCACCTCAGACATATCATTCACAATCACGGCAATACGGCGACCTTCACGATTATTTAAAATATGGTTAAGTAACGTGGTCTTTCCTGCCCCCAAAAAACCAGATAAAACAGTGACAGGAAGTTTGGCAAATGAGTTGGCGATTGCAGTTCGCATGGCTTGTTCTCTTTGAATAATATTTAAAACTAATCATGACTAACCATTAAATATGGTCAGATGGCAGGTGTTTCTACTCTAAACCACATTAATGTTATGTTATAACATAACTATTGATCAAGTTTTTATTCCAGTTTTATTTAAGCCAATTCACTTAGTCTTTTAAAAATTTGCTTTTAAAAGCCCTGACACATTGACGTTTTATAGTGGTGATCAGGCCCCCACGCTCTAAAACCTTGGCTATCAATATGAATTTGTCCCGAGGCATACACCCCCAATCCCATCTTGAGTGCTTGCCCTTTGGTTGCCCAGAACTGACAAATTTTGGTTTTGCTTTGTTGAATATTGAACTGGTCTAAGTCACTCGGCTGTTCTGGCCCAATTCGAAAATCCAGCGCTGCATTAAAGACATGTCGAGAAGCATCCGCACCACCAGCACAGCGGTTTAGAGATAAAGCTCGATAAACCGATGTCACTTCAAAATCGTTTATTACCCCATCGTTAACCAATGCTTTTAAGATGCTGAGTGTCGGAACGATATTGGACCAAATCTCGCGTGGAGGCACCGCATAGGGTTCAACTCCACATTTTTGCCAATCTCGGGCTGAACGTAATAATTCATGGTCTGGAATTAAAGTAGCAAGGCCATTTTTTTGCAGAAATTGCTTGTAAGCCTGTACAGATTGTCGATGCTCCCCTGTTGCTAACCATGCAATATAATCCTGAGGTTGTGGCTTTATTTTACTGACTATCTTTGAAGGTTGAGGCAACTTGGACTGCGGTTGCAAAGGAATCGTTGGCTTGGGTGTTTGAGTACTACATGCTGTGAGAGATAATAAAAGTAAACCTAAATAACGCTTCATAAATATGCTCTATCTTCACCAATAATGGGAAAGATGCTCATCATTAAATTCAAGAAATGTTATATTATAACAATAATAAAATCTTTTACTTTCTGTTGCTAAATTTTAAAAATAAAAAAGGACGTATGAGATACGTCCTTTTATGGTTGAATCAATCTTACAAATCAGCTTCAAGTGCAGGCACAGGTTGCTCTGCTTTCAACTTACGACGTTTAAATTGATAAGCCACCATTAAACATAGAATCCATCCGGGAATCATCATGACTGCAATACGCATGTCTGGTGTTAAAGACATTACAACTAAAATGCCCAACATAAACACGATGCAAAGATAGTTGCTAAATGGATACATAAAGCTTGGGAACTTTGTAGTTTGACCTTGGCTTTGCGTGTATTTACGGAATTTTAAATGTGTCCATGAGATTACAACCCAGTTAATTACAATGGCTGCTACAACTAACATCATGAGCAAACCAAATGCTTTTTCAGGGAAAATGTAATTTAACAGCACACATAAAATAGTCACCGCAGCAGAAAGAATCACGGCATTGGTTGGAATACCGCGTTTATTAATATGTGCAAATGCTTTTGGTGCATTACCTTGTTGTGCAAGACCCAATAGCATACGGCTACTGCAATAACTCGTACCGTTATAAACTGAAACCGCAGCAGTCAAAATCACAAAGTTCAGCAACGTTGCAATGCCTTGGCTATCTAAAGAAGCAAAGACCATCACAAATGGACTACCGCCTTCAGCCATCTGGTTCCACGGGAAGAGCGAGAATAAAACAAAAAGTGTCGCAATATAGAAAATCAAAATACGGTAGATAATTTGATTCACAGCTTTAGGTAAGGTTTTATCCGGATCACGTGCTTCAGCCGCAGTAATACCAAAAAGTTCGATACCACCAAAAGCAAAAATAATAACCGCCATTGCCATCACTAAGCCTTCAACACCAAATGGGAAAAACCCACCGAGTGCCCAAAGGTTGCTGATACTGGCTTGCGGACCGGCTGTACCAGTTGCTAATAAATATGAGCCAAAACCAATCATTGCCAGAATTGCCAAGATTTTGACAATAGAAAACCAGAATTCCATTTCGCCAAAAAACTTAACATGCAGCAAATTAATGCCGTTAATTAAGACAAAGAAGGTTAAAGCAGATGCCCACGTTGGAATTTGCGGCCACCAATATTGAATATAAAGACCAATTGCGCTTAGTTCGGCCATACAAACGAGTACATTCAGTACCCAGTAATTCCATCCAGACATGAACCCAGCAAATGGTCCCCAATATTTGTAGGCAAAATGACTAAAAGACCCACTTACTGGCTCTTCAACCACCATCTCACCAAGCTGACGCATCATTAAAAAAGCAATAAATCCTGCAATTGCATAGCCAAGGATGACTGATGGACCTGCTAATTTAATCGATTGTGATATACCAAGAAAAAGCCCTGTGCCAATCGCCCCACCCAATGCAATAAGTTGGATGTGCCGATTACTCAAACCGTGTTTCAGGTTTCCTTGCTCTTGTGCTGACATATGATTATTCCCATCCTTGTCACGTAATTTTTTTCCAATAAATTACGTATATCATAAATTAATCAAACTTTCATAGAGATTCATGAAAAAATAATTGCGTGACTTTTCTCATGACCGCGAATGAAAACAGAAAATACAAGAAATGACAATTATTATGAAATGTGTAATTAAGTTGTGTATTGCGTAATTTGATGAATTCAGTATTATAGAGGCATGAAGCAATTGGTTGTGCTCGGTCTATATCAAATTCATAAGACAAAAGATGCTCTCAGCAAAGGTTAACAACTTATCGAGTAGCTCAGTCCTAGACCGAACTTTTATTTGTATATGACCCGAGATAAAGACAAGGACGCGAAAATGGAACAAAACCTAAATTCTTTTATTGAAGTTTCACCTCAATCAGATTTCACTATTCATAATTTGCCTTATGGTATTTTTAGCAGAACTGCCGAAAGCGAACGCCAAGTCGGTGTAGCTATTGGTGATTGGGTCATTGATCTCGCTGCTCTTGAAAAGCATGGTCTTTTACAACTTTCAAGCCACGACACCTACTTTAATCAACCGACCCTGAATAAATTTATTGAGTCTGGCAAAGCAAACTGGTCAAAAGTGCGTAAGACACTACAGTCTCTTCTCTCGGCTGATAATTTAACGCTTCAACAAAATGAAGCATTACGTCAGGAAGTATTGGTTAAACAAGACAGCGTGACTTTGCATTTACCTGTTCAAGTACCTGGTTACACCGATTTCTATTCTTCTAAAGAACATGCGACTAATGTGGGTTGTATGTTCCGCGACCCAAAAAATGCCTTGCTTCCAAACTGGACTGAATTACCTGTCGGTTATAACGGCCGTGCTAGCTCTGTTGTAGTCAGTGGCACTCACGTCGTACGCCCATCTGGTCAAATTAAACTTCCAAATGAAGAGCGCCCAGTTTTTTCTGCAACGCGTAAACTCGATTTTGAACTTGAAACAGCGTTTATTGTGGGTAAACCAACGCAACTCGGTCAGCCTATCGCTATTGAAGATGCTTGGGATCATATTTTTGGAATGGTATTGCTCAATGACTGGTCAGCACGCGATATCCAGCAATGGGAATATGTTCCACTCGGCCCTTTTAATGCTAAAACCTTTGCCAGTTCGATTTCACCTTGGGTCGTGACGCTTGAAGCACTTGAACCATTTAAAGTTGAAGGCCCGAAACAAGACCCGAAGCCAATGGGCTATTTACAAGAAAATGTCGCTAATAGTTACGACATTAATTTGAGTGTTGAAATTCAAACGCCGAAATCGACACAAACTGACGTGATCTGTAAAACCAATTTTAAATATATGTATTGGTCTATGTCTCAACAGCTCACCCACCATACCATTGCTGGTTGTAATGTTCAGGTTGGTGACCTAATGGGTTCAGGTACCATTTCAGGTTCTACACCAGATTCGTATGGCAGTTTGCTTGAGCTTACATGGAACACCACCAAGCCGTTAACACTTGCCAACGGTGAAACTCGTGGTTTCTTGCAAGACGGCGATACGCTCATCATGAAAGGCCACTGTGAAAAAAATGGTATTCGTATTGGCTTTGGTGAAGTTCGAAACACGGTTCTTCCTGCATTAACTTTCAATTTTGCAGAAACTTCGGAGCCTGACTATGAAGCTGTATAGTTACTTTCGTAGCTCTGCAGCCTACAGAGTACGGATTGGCCTAAATATTAAAAGTCTTGCTTATGAAACTGTTCCGGTACATTTAGTAAAAAATGAACAGCAAAGCGAAGACTATTTAAAGTTAAACCGCAGTGCTCTAGTTCCGACCTTAATTGATGGCGATTTAACCTTGTCTCAATCGTTAAGTATTTTGGAATATCTGGATGAACAATATCCAGAAACCAAATTACTTCCAAGTGATGTGCAAGAGAGAGCCAAAATCCGTGCTTTTGCACAAGCTATTGCCTGTGATATGCACCCATTAAATAACCTGCGCATTCTGAAATATTTAAAAAATGAGTTAAATGTTTCAGATGAGCAAAAAAATTACTGGTATCAACACTGGATTCTTGAAGGTTTTCAAAATCTGGAACAGCAACTACAAAATTCGAATGGCCAATTTTGCTTTGGACAAGAAGCAACAATTGCCGATTGCTGTCTGATTCCACAGGTTTATAACGCGAAACGCTTCAAGATTGATTTATCTGCGTTTCCAAAAATTGAATCGATTTATCACCATTGTTTGTCTATCCCAGCCTTTTATAACGCGGCGCCAGAACAACAACCAGATTGGGAATAGTAAAAAGGAGTTTTAATATGACATTTGCCATTAAAAAAATACATCACGTTGCATATCGTTGTAAGGATGCGAAAGAGACTGTTGAGTGGTATAAAAAAATGCTCAACATGGATTTCATTTTAGCTTTTGCTGAAGACCATGTCCCATCAACTAAAGCTTTTGACCCATATATGCATTTATTCTTAGATGCAGGTCAAGGCAACGTTTTGGCATTTTTTGAATTGCCAACTCAACCAGAAATGGGCCGAGACGAAAATACGCCTCAGTGGGTACAGCATATTGCTTTTGAAGTTGAAGATGTCAATGCCCTGATGGCTGCCAAGCAACATTTAGAAGAAAATGATGTGAAAGTTTTGGGCGTAACCAATCATGGTATTTTCCACTCAATTTATTTCTTTGACCCAAATGGCCATCGTTTAGAACTTACCTATAACGATGTGCGCGCTGAAGAAAAAATTGCAAAAATTACTGAAGAAATGAAAGCAGAAATGCTTGAGGAATGGAGCAAAACTAAACGTGCTCCTCACCACACACATTTCTTGCATGAAGAAGAGTTAGGAACCTAATTTTAAAAGATCGATCTAAAAAGTCGGCATTGATTAGAATTGTTTGAATGAACTGTTCTGTATCAATGCCGATTTATATTATTTAAAGCTGCTAAATTTCTAGAAATTTGCGCTACAAATGAGAGTATGGTGATTTTAGAAAATTGTTGATTATTAAACATGCCAATTTCGCTAATAGAAAAAGGTGATTTCTATTTCGCACTAGGCTCAGGCATGATGTAAAACGCAGCAATTTCAATTTATGTTTTGAACATCACTGTTTAACAACTGAAGTAACTTTATTAAGGGTATTTAAATGATTGAAGAAAAAGTATCTGGGGGGGTTCAATCACTTGAAGTCGGTTTATCTGTACTAAACGCCCTTTTAGAGCACAATCAACCTATTATTCTCAAAGACCTGTCTAGCAAGCTAGAAATGCATCCTGCGAAGGTACATCGCTATCTCGTTAGTCTTATTCGCATGGAATATGCAAAACAGCTTGATGATGGGCAATATGCTTTGGGCGATCAAGCATGGCGCTTGGGTCTAAACTGTGTTCAACATAGCGACACACTACAGCTAGTACAGCATTTAATTTACGACCTACAAAACAAAATTGGTTGCGGCATACAAATTAGTAAATGGTCGCCGAAAGGCCCTGTAGTTGTTCAATCGATTGAATCAAACCACCCTATTTCGATTGTCACTAAAGTCGGCTCGATTATGCCTTTAGTCAATTCTGCTGCTGGACGTTTATTTGCTTCTTATCTTCCAGAGCATTTTGTTCGCCCCTTAATGGAAACAGAATGGCAAAAGCATCAAGAACTTGGTCTTAATATTGCGCCACAAAACTGGCAAGCGTTTACAGAGCTTAAAGAAACGATACGTCAGCAAGAAATGTCGGCAGCGAAAGGTGACTTACTGACAGGAATTAATGCAGTTGGTTTACCTGTGTTTAATTCAAATCAGAGCATCGAGTTTTGTATTGTCGCCCTAGATAGCGAAATGTTTTTACCAGTCGACCCGCACAGTAAAACGATTGAAATCTTAAAAAATGAAGTGAAGCTCATCAATCAATATATTAAAAGTCGCTAATCAATAGCCATAAAAAAACCAAGAGATCAAACTCTTGGTTTTTTTAGATTAGAAACAAAGCTCAGCTTATTTAGTTTCTAGAACACCACGGCGAATCTGGTCACGTTCAATTGACTCAAATAATGCCTTGAAGTTACCTTCACCAAAGCCATCATCATCTTTACGTTGAATAAATTCAAAGAAGACTGGACCAATCATGTTTTCAGAGAAAATTTGCAATAACAGTTTCTTCTGACCATCTTTGGTATTGCCGTCTAGCAAAATACCACGCTGTTTTAACTCGTCAGTCGGCTCACCATGCTCAGGTAAACGTTCTGGTAGCATTTCATAATATGTATTTGGTGGCGGTGTCATAAATTTCAGACCAAGGCCTTTTAACTTATCCCAAGTCGAAATTAAGTCATCACAAATAAACGCGATATGTTGAATACCTTCGCCATTAAAATCAGACAGGAACTCTGCAATTTGGCCGTTTCCTTTATCTGAATCTTCATTTAATGGAATACGGATCATGCCGTCTGGCGCTGTTAATGCTTTAGACGTTAAGCCTGTATATTCGCCTTTAATATCAAAGTAACGAATTTCTTGGAAGTTAAAGATTTTTTCATAGAAGTTTGCCCAATACTCCATACGGCCTTTGTAGACATTATGAGTTAAATGGTCAATTTCGTTTAAGCCTGCACCCACTGGATGTCTTTGGGCATCATCAAAGAAAACAAAGTCATTTTCATAGATATCGCGGTCAACTAAAAAGATTGGCATGCCACCAATACCTTTAATTGCCGGAATGTTGAGCTCCATTGGCCCAACTTTTGAATACATCGGTTCAGCACCAAGCTCTACTGCTTTCTGGAAAGCTTTTGCTGCATCACGTGTTTTGAAACCCATCGCACAAGCAGATGGACCATGTTCATTAAAGAAGAATGAAGCATAAGATTCTGGCTGATAATTCAGGATAATATTGATATTTCCTTGACGCCATAAGTACGCTTCTTTCGATTTATGCTTGGCTACTTTTGAAAAGCCGATTGTTTCAAAAACTGGATCTAATTCATTTTCTTTTGAAACAAACTCAATAAATGCAAAACCGCATAATTCTAATGGGTTCTCTAAAATATCCATCTAGTTTCCCTCTGGTGATTACCTGTTCCGTTTATCTCTATTGCTGATCAATTCAGCTCCTTTCTCTATAGAATACGTATTTATTGGGTAGGTCTTGAACCGTCAAAATGCCTTAACCCAACGCATCCTATGAGAAAAAAACGAATCACTAAAACGAAGATATGAAGAGCGTGAAGCTTTTGATGATTAATTCCCGTTCCATTGGGTGTTTGTTTTCCATACACACTATCCTTTCTTATCTAAAAGTACGATTGAGATTTTTCACTAAACCCTTAAAAATCGTCTTTTCCTAAAATCATTTATAGATTTATGGAGACCAACATCCTTGTTGGATCTCCAATGGCCATTTACCTTAAAACAGATGCTACTAAAAACAATTAAATTATGCAATACATAACTTAATTATGAATTGCATAATTTTAGTAATCTTTTAATTTGTCTGTTTTTAAAATGAATTGTCATATTCCATATTCTGTTTATGATTCTTAATCTTCAAAAATCTCACCTGCTTTGAGTTTGGAAAACTATGCTTCTAGTCAGCGCATGTTTAATTGGCGAACCTGTTCGTTATGACGGTAAATCTTGCCTAAATATTTTACTTAAGCAACGGTTACTCAATAAAAAAGCTCATGCACTTTGTCCAGAGTTATTAGGTGGTTTTACCACTCCGCGCTTACCCGCAGAAATTGTGGGAGGTACAGGACAAGATGTGCTAGATGGCAAAGCAAAAATTACCGATTCATCTGGTTTAGATGTAACAGATTTATATTTAAAAGGTGCTTACCGCACTCTGGAAATTGCACAGACATAAAAGCAAGCTGTGTCGTCTTAAAAGAAAATAGTCCGTCTTGCGGTAGTCAAAAAATTTATAACGGCACTTTTCAAGGAGAGAAAATTACGGGAGTTGGGATTACCACAGCGCTTTTACAGCGCCATGGTTTTGAGGTGATTTCTGAAAACGAGATTGAAGATTGGTTAGCAACCCATCCTCTTTAATGGTTGTCTGCTCACTCAAAACCCTCTTAATTGTTTTCTAAAACGGAAACAGGTGACACTCAATAGGCAAGCCACTAAATAACTTATAGCTGCCATCCACCAAAAACCATAAACTCCCATCGCAGAAATCGAGATATTCTGCCAATGCAGTCCTTTATACGCCATCCACCAACCACCGCCTAATCCGAAAAATAACACCACGACCAAGAAAATCAGCATTGGTAAAATCGACACATCCCAACAGCGTAATAAAGAGGTCAATAACGCCATTAAGCCATCTAGAAAATGAAACATACAGACAATCAACAACAAGGATGCAGCTAAAATTTGTACGGCCAAATCATCTGAATAGAAAGTAACAATTAAGTCCCGCTCTAACCATAAGCACAGGGACAGGCTGCCACTCACCGCCATAATCACCCATATACTTTGTCTGGCAATTTTATTTGCTTCTTCCATGTTCCCGCTGCCCATAGATCGTGACACCAAAATGCTATAAGCCGAGGCAATGGAGGAAGGGATAATAAACATGAACCCGCTGGTGCTTGCGACAATTTGATGGGCTGCTGACACCACGCTTCCAAAAGGCAAAATCAGAATAGCAACCGAACAAAATGCAACGACGTCCATCAACGCCAAGATCGCGGTCGGTATCCCTATTTTTAAAATCATCCGCAGACTCTGTCGGCTATCTTCAACCGAACGTTCGGGATGCTCAATAAAGATGTAGCTTTTCTCTAGAAAAAATAAGTAATAAACAGCCAACATAAACCACCGTACAATGAGAGTGGCTAACAAAGCCCCTATCGCACCAAGTGGCGGAATTGAAAATAAAGCGACACCATAAATTAAAAGATAGGACAAAATAATTTTAAGAATGAAGAAAATGCTATCTGATAGTAAAACCTTATGCGCATTTTCAGTGACCTGAGACAAAGCGGTAAATAAACGCATCAGTAAATGCGCAGGTAAAATAAATACCAAAGCCCAAATACAGTTTTTAGTAATTGAAATGACATGTTCAGATGCACCAAACAATT
Organism: Acinetobacter sp. V102_4; assembly: GCF_031799005.1. NCBI lineage: Bacteria > Pseudomonadati > Pseudomonadota > Gammaproteobacteria > Moraxellales > Moraxellaceae > Acinetobacter > Acinetobacter sp. V102_4. The sequence continues at coordinate 216,574 of NZ_JAVQNR010000032.1, forward strand.
TTGGTAAATCACGGAACAAATAAAGCAAGCCAATACTAATCAATGCTGAACATAACATCAGCCAGATGCCTTGAATAAAAATCTGACGAATGCGTGGTATGTTGTGGCAACCATAAGCTTCCGAGAGCTTGAGGATCACACCTTGCAGAATCCCCATACCAATGACATAAATCACTGTATATAAAGATAAGGTCACCGATAATGCGGCGACATGGTCATTACTAAAATGCCCTACATAAGCAATATCAATCAATCCACTTAACACTAGAATTAAATTGCTTGAGAGCATGGGAATAAATAATTTAAAAATCTGGTTCATCTAGGAAATACCTTATTTTTCTTTGCGATTTATACTCATATTCACGTTATTTTTAGTGCATCAATCCAAAGCAAAAGACATACCAGTTCTAAATTCAGCTCCCATAAAATTTGTTTTAAATGAAAAGGCCAAACTATTCGTTTGGCCTTCTTTTGTAATGTATGCTGTTTATACAGTTATTCTTGTTTGTGTTTACTCGCCCAATAAGTCGCAAGTGCAGGCCCAGAAATATTGTGCCAAAGGCTGAAAATCGCACTTGGTACTGCTGTAATCGGGGAAGCCGCAAAATGTACCGCTGCAAGAGCAACACCTAAGCCTGAGTTCTGCATACCCACCTCAACAGCAATTGCTTTGCTATCGGCATAAGGTAATTTAAAGAATCGTGCTGCTGCAAAACCCAACAAATATCCAAGCCCATTATGTAAGATCACCACAGCCAAAATAAGCAAACCAGACTGTAGAATAGCCGCTTTGCTCCCACCAATAATGGCTGCCACAATTGCTACAATTGCAATCACTGAAACTAAAGGCATGACTTGAATATAGGACTCGACCTGACGTTTTAGCCATGTTCTTAAAATCAGACCAACTACAATAGGAAGCAGTACCACCTGCAAAATTGAAACGAACATAGAAGCTGCATCAATTTTTAGCCACTGACTAGCAAGCAGATAGAAAATTGCTGGAGTTAAAATAGGCGCTAAAAGTGTTGAAACTGAAGTACAGGCCACCGATAAAGCCACATTGCCTTTAGCCATATAGGTAATCACGTTTGAAGCCGTTCCACCGGGGCAACATCCCACTAAAATGACTCCAACCGCGATTTCAGGGGGTAGTTGAAATAATTTACATAAGACAAATGCTAAACCCGGCATGACCACAAACTGTGCCACTACCCCAATCAACACCGCTTTAGGACTTTGTAGTACACCTTTAAAGTCGTCTACGGTCATGGTCATTCCCATGCCAAGCATAATAATGCCCAGAATCCATGGAATATAAGCTTTTAGCCAGACAAAAAATTCAGGCTGCCATAGCGCCAATGCTGCAAAAACAATCACCCATAGGGCAAAAGTTTTTTGAATAAATTGGGTAAAGCGCAGTAATGCTGACATACTTTCGTTCCCTAAAAATTAAAATACTAGAGCAATAGACTTAGCGCTCACTCAACAGATCCGTAGACTGAATACGGACAACCCCTTGTTGCTGCATGGTTTGCCATGCCTGTTCTAAAGAACCATTTAAATCAATACCTTTACAAGCATCTTCAACCACTAAAGTTTTAAAACCTTGTTTGATTGCATCTAAAGCAGTCCATGCCACACAAAAGTCGGTCGCAATTCCAACCACATACACCGTATCAATGCCACGCTCTTTTAAGTAACCCGTTAAACCAGTCATTGTGGACTGATCTACTTCCATAAAAGCCGAATAACTATCAATATGAGCATGAAAGCCTTTTCGAATAATGAGTTGAGCTTTCGGAATATTTAAATCAGGATGAAAATCGGCATCTTTGGTACCTTGTACACAATGTTTAGGCCAAAGCACCTGCGGTCCATAGGCAAGTTCAATAGTTTCAAATGGCTGCTTGCCCGAATGATTTTGTGCAAAAGATATATGATTATCTGGGTGCCAGTCTTGCGTCAGAACAACATTTTCAAAACAATCAGCAAGTTGGTTAATCGTTGGAATAATTGTGTCGGCGTCAGCAACTGCTAAATTTCCACCCGGTGTAAAACCATTTTGTACATCAACTACGATTAAAGCCGCATTTTGTGGTTGTTTATTCATTTTCATGTCATCTTCAATCCCAACAGGGAAAATTGCATTCTATCTTGCCATAAAAAAAGCCAATATTAAGTAAGGCTCAGTTGAATCAAGCTGTATTGTTATATTTACGAACCCTTCTCACCCCTGCAATACGAATACATCCTATCTTTTCCTCAAGTTTACATAGCGATTATCCGTTAGGCGTATTGTTCTTATGCGTCTGATCAGTCATAATTTGCATAATTGTCATTCAACAATCTGTTATTGTTAGAACTGGACAATCAAAATACTGCAACCATCCCACATTTTGTTTTTCTTACCTCAGATTCGGATGGATAAATAGGATATTTTTAAAAATGACTCAGCAAGCACAGACCATTCAAGGCTCAATCGTCGCAATCGTCACACCAATGTTGAAAGATGGTGGTGTAGATTGGAAGGGTCTTGAGAAGCTGGTTGAGTGGCACATAGAACAAGGTACAAACAGTATTGTAGCCGTCGGTACTACCGGCGAAGCCTCAACATTGAGCATGGAAGAGCACACACAGGTTATTAAAGAAATTATTCGTGTAGCCAATAAACGTATTCCAATTATTGCCGGTACTGGTGCAAACTCAACCCGTGAAGCAATCGAATTAACTAAAGCTGCTAAAGATCTTGGCGCAGATGCAGCCTTACTTGTTACGCCATATTATAATAAGCCAACTCAAGAAGGCCTCTACCAACACTATAAAGCGATTGCTGAAGCCGTAGAATTACCACTTATTCTTTATAACGTACCTGGCCGTACGGGTGTAGATCTTGCAAACGATACAGCTGTACGTTTAGCAGAGATCCCTAATATTGTCGGTATTAAAGACGCAACAGGTGACGTACCTCGTGGTAAAGCTTTAATTGATGCTTTAGACGGCAAGATGGCTGTGTATTCAGGTGACGACGAAACTGCATGGGAACTTATGCTTCTTGGTGCAGACGGCAATATCTCTGTTACAGCAAATGTTGCACCTAAAGCCATGAGCGAAGTATGTGCTGTTGCGATTGCCAAAGATGAACAACAAGCGAAGACGATTAACAATAAGATTGCAAATTTACACAATATTCTATTTTGCGAATCAAACCCAATTCCTGTGAAATGGGCACTACATGAGATGGGACTGATTGATACTGGTATTCGTTTACCACTCACTCCTCTCGCTGAGCAATATCGCGAACCTCTCCGCAATGCCCTAAACGATGCGGGAATTATTTAATAAGAGCAATTTATGATGCAATTACGTCTTGGTTTAGTCCTTGCAGTTTCAGCCTTGAGTTTAGCTGGTTGTGGTCGCTTCGCAATTAATAATCACTCTTTAGATTATAAAAATGCCAAGCAACTTGCCCCGCTTGAGTATCCTGCCGATGCAACTGTACGACCAGCGACACCTTTGTATCCTGCCCCAACTGTAGACCAGCTCGCTATTGAGCATGCGCCTAAATTTGAAAACAAGCGTGGTAACCGTTTTGCATTGCCGCGTCCTGAAGAAACGCAGGGCGGCAACGCAACAGCAGATGCATCTGCTCAAACTGGTAGCGCGCTTGGACGCCCTCAGCTTGTGACCGACGGTAATAAAAACCCATTATTAAAAATTGATGGGAATACGACCGAGATCTGGCAATACGCCAAAGCGACATTAAGTACTTTAAATTACAACATCATCGCCCAAGGCAGCAATCAGGCGACGATTAAAGTAAATGACAATACTTATGTGCTTAAGCTGACTGGTGTTGGTTCAAGTCATACTCTTGCTCTATTTAATGTAGACAACACTTTTGCAAGTCCAGATGTGGCTGCTGAAGTGTTAAACCAGATTTACCAAAATTGGCCAGCCTAGTCGTTTACTAGGCATTTTTTTTAAAAAGGTTCCCTCATGTTAAAACAAACCTTGCTCTATACTGGTAAAGCAAAATCTGTATATGAAACAGACAATGCCGACCATCTGATTTTAGTCTTTCGTGATGATGCCTCTGCGTTCAACGGCGAAAAAATCGAACAGCTAGATCGTAAAGGCAAGGTGAACAACCTTTTTAACGCCTTCATCATGGAAAAACTTGCTGCTGCGGGTATTGAAACGCATTTTGAAAAATTGCTTTCTCCAACTGAAGTGCTTGTTAAAAAACTTCAAATGATTCCTGTTGAATGCGTAATTCGTAACTACGCAGCTGGTTCTCTATGCCGTCGTTTAGGTGTAGAAGAAGGTAAAGAGTTAACTCCTCCTACATTTGAATTGTTCTATAAAGATGACGGTCTAGGCGACCCAATGGTTAACGAATCTCAAGCAATTGCTTTAGGTTGGGCGACTGCTGAACAATTAGAGCAAATGAAAGTGTTAACTTACCAAGTAAACAATGTATTAAAAGCATTATTTGCTGAAGGTAACATGATTTTGGTGGACTTCAAGCTTGAATTCGGTGTTTTCCATGACCGTATCGTGCTTGGTGATGAGTTCTCTCCAGACGGTTGCCGTCTATGGGATAAAGACTCTAAGAAGAAACTCGACAAAGACCGTTTCCGTCAAGGTTTAGGCGGTGTTGTTGAAGCTTATGAAGAAGTTGCTGCTCGTTTAGGCGTAGATTTATCTGACATCTAATCAGTCAAACTTCATGAAAAACCGGGTCTTAGCCCGGTTTTTTTACATTAAGTACTTTAGAAAATAAATAATGTAGACAGATTTGTCTATTAAAATAAATTAGCACTTGCACAAACCTAAATTTAAACACTAAAATCTAAAAAAACATTAAGTACTTCACAATAATTAAATTTAAAACTAGGGTAGACCTATGGAAATATCTAAGCTTGAAAAGAGATTAATGAATCATCCAATCCATTTTGGTGAAAATCCGTTGGTGTTATTAACGAACTTTAGCAGCTCGGCTTTAAAACAAGGCTGGACTCAGGCAGAAGTTGAATCAGTAATTTCCAAGGCTTCTCAAGGCGATTATATGGCGCTTATTCGTACCTTAAGAACCTACACCTTATTCTAACTAGTATGGCTGCATAATTTGCTTCAAGCGCCCACCTTCCCACCTCCTGCTTATTTCTTGCGGCCTTATAGCCTCCCTTTAATTCAGGCAGTAAATCGTCTTGTAGCCCAAAGTGCTCTCAATCTTCCTTTGTATCTGGCTGATCACTCTTGTTCATGCATTATTTTTGCTTCTTTGCTACCGCCGCATCATTCGATTTATAAAAAAACACACAAAGCTGTTAGGAATAGACTGGATTTATCCTGAACACTGCCTTAACAATAAATAAAAATTAGAAATATAAAATATTTATTCAGTGAGGAGTAAACCTGATGGATCATAAAGTAGAGGAAGAAAAAGTCGATCAAACCTTAAGTTGGCGTGAAAAAATAGCGGTTGAAGAACATGAGAAGCTGTCACCCCGTTTGGTCTATGAAATTATCCGCCGCGATGGTGCCGAGGAACTGGATCGCCCGACGGCTGCGCTGATCTTTTCAGGGATTGCCGCAGGTTTGGTCATCAGTTTTTCATTTGTATTTAAAGCGATTATTGCTTCTTATCTCCCGACTGATGCGATCTGGACCGATTTAATTACCAATGTGGGTTATACCATTGGGTTCCTGATCGCTATTTTGGGTCACATGCAACTCTTTACCGAGAATACCATCACCACAGTTGTACCTTTATTCAAGCCCTTTACCTTCGATAAATTACGAGCAGTAGGCCGCTTATGGGGGATTGTGATTCTATGCAATGTGATTGGAACAGGTTTAGCGAGTTTATTTTTCCTAACTACTCACCTGTTTACTCCCGGTATTGACCAAGCACTCGATGAGCTAGCCCATCATGTAGGTTCCTTTTCTGCAACCCAGAATATGCTCAAAGGTATTATGTCAGGGCTGTTAATTGCAGCATTGGTCTGGATGTTGCCCTCAGTCAGTAATAAATTCCTGCTCATCTTTTTCATGACTTATCTGATAGGACTAGGTGACTTTACCCATGTAGTGGTTGGCTCTACCGAAATGTCCTATCTCGTCTGGCAAGGAGAGGCTTCCATTAAGGAATATCTGTTTACTTTTCTAGTGCCAACCACCATTGGCAATATTATTGGTGGTACAGGCGTGTTCACGCTACTGATTTATGGTCAGGTGACTGAAGAGCTGGAACAGCATGATCATCGTTAGGTGCAGCTTGATAAAACGAATAGGTTATTACTGTTCTTGCTGCCATCTACGTTGTTGCAAGCGCTCACCTTCAACTTCACGCTTGTTTCTCGCAGACTCGTAGAGTTTGGTTCCCTTTAACTCAGGCGGCAAATAGTCTTGCAGCACAAAGTGCTCAGGATAATCGTGAGGATAGAGATAATTAATTCCGTAACCCTGCTGCTTCATAAGCTTGGTCGGCGCATTTCTTAAGTGTAAAGGCACAGGTAAATTTGCAGTCTTATCAGCAAGTTCCAAGGCCTTATTAATCGCTAAATAGGTACTATTACTTTTTGCACTCGTTGCTAAATAAACCGCCGTTTGGCCCAGAATAATTCGAGCCTCAGGCATACCCACCGCTTGTACAGAACGAAAGCACTCACCAGCAAGTAATAATGCATTTGGGTTAGAATTTCCAATGTCTTCCGAGGCTGCAATCAACATACGTCTAGCAATAAAAACTGGATCTTCTCCGCCTTTGAGCATACGTGCCATCCAATACAGGGTTGCATCTGGATCACTGCCCCGAATCGATTTAATGAAGGCAGAAACTAAATCGTAATGCTGTTCCCCAGATTTGTCATAACGTGCAATATTTTGCTGTGCTACTTTCACCACAACCGCATTGGTAATGGTATTTTCAATCTCTGGTTCAAATGTACTGGCAATCAGATCAAGTAAATTAAGCGCTTTACGGGCATCTCCTGCAGCAAATTGAATGAGAGCATCGTATTCTTCAATATGAATATAGCGTTCTTTTAAAAATTTATCGGCTTGAAGTGCATTATTAATGAGAGTCTGGATCGCTTCACTATCTAGACTGTTTAAGGTATAAACCTGACAGCGTGATAAAAGCGCACTATTCACCTCAAAAGACGGGTTCTCGGTGGTCGCTCCAACTAAGGTAATTTTACCTTTCTCAACTGCACCCAATAAAGCATCTTGCTGTGATTTATTAAAACGATGAATTTCATCAATAAATACTACGGGTGTCAGTAAATCACCACTTTCTGCAATGACTTCACGTAATTCTTTTACACCCGTATTCAGCGCAGATAAGCTCACAAATGGGCGGTCTATCGCCTGAGCTAACAGCAAAGCAATTGTGGTTTTACCAACTCCCGGCGGACCCCAAAAAATAATAGAAGGTAAATGACCCTGATCAATCATTTGACGCAGTGGTGCATTCTCACCTAATAAATGATCTTGCCCAATAATTTCAGACAAGTCTCTCGGGCGTAGGCGTTCGGGAAGTGGAATATGGGTGTCTGACATTTCAAATAGCTTTATCGTCTTTTATCTATAGTCTATTGTGTCTCACAGAAATCTACAATTTGAATCTATGAGACACGGCCTTTATTTACAGGCGGTTTTATCGCCTTAAGATGCTTTCTTAGTCAGCTTAAGTAAGCGTGCCTTTGAACCATCTTCAATGACCCAAATTGAACCGTCTTGTGCTTCATGCAAACCACGAATACGTTGCTTCATATCTAGTCTTTGCACTTCTTTCACAGGTTTATGCTGTAAATCCACAACAATAATCGCTTCGGAAGATAAGCCTCCAATTAAAGCCTTATTTTGCCATGCCGGAAATTGTTGTCCGCGATAAATGATCAAGCTCGATGGAGAGATTACAGGAGTCCAGTCAATTTCAGGTGCTTTAAATTCTGGGCGAGTATGATGATCTGGAATAGGTTGGCCCGAATAATGATCTCCATTTGAAACGATTGGATAACCATAATTTTCACCTTTTTTGATGATATTAAGCTCATCACCGCCTTTCGGGCCCATTTCAACAACCCATAGTTGCCCTTGAGGGTCAAATGCAATGCCTAACGGATTACGATGCCCAAGCGACCATATTTCAGCAGTTACCCCGCCTTGCTGATAAAAAGGATTACCTGTGGCCGCTGAGCCGTTATCATTTAGACGCAAGATTTTACCCAAGTTACTTTTCATGTTTTGGGCAGGGTCAAACTTTTGTCGTTCACCTGAACTCACCCAAAGTTTTCCATCGGCCCCAAAAACCATGCGATGTCCGTAATGGCCTTGACCTGAAACTTTGGGTACTTGCTGCCAAATCTGCTTCACATCTGTAAGTTTAGGTTGATTAGGGTTGGACAAATCTAATTTTGCACGTGAAATGGCTGCACCATACCCACCTTGCCCTTTTGTTGCATAGCTCAGATAAATCCAGTAGTTCTTCGCAAAGTTGGGATGTAAAGCTACATCACCCAAACCACCTTGCCCGCCATAACTCACTGGAGGTACTCCTGAAACATCCAGCATTTGCTTATTTTTAGGATTAAAAATTTTTAATTTACCTTGGCGCTCCGTCACTAATAAACGCTGATCTGGCAAACTTGCTATTGCCCAAGGCTCATCAAAATGTGCAACTGTTTCAACCTGATAAGATTGTTTGACTGAATTAGATTGTTCTGTTTTAGCAGAGGTGTTTTGTTCAAGATTTTTTGAATTGGTATTATTAGAACCACAAGCCATTAACAAAAAAAAGCTACTACATAATAACGGGGCTGCTAGTCGTCTCATCATTCTTATCTCCTTTTGTTTTTATTGTTATATAACGGAGATCAGCAAAAAATTTACGATAAAAGTGTTACTTTATTATACGCTGTAATTAAAAATGCTTATGCAGATCTGCTTAACGTACCCAACGTACAACGTAATCTTCTAGATCATCTTCATGGACATCAACTTCAGAAATACAACGTCCTGCAACCGACTTTTTCGCATTCATCACGCTTTGTCGAGAACCCGTATTTAAATAATGCCAAGAGGGTAAATTTTTACCTTCATTCAAGCGTTTATAGGCACAGCTTGATGGCAACCAGTGAATTGTTTTTAAAGACTCTACCGTTAATTGCAAACAGTCAGGCACTTGCTGCTGACGATTAGAATAGTCCGAGCAACGACCCGTACTGCAATCGAGCAGCTTGCAAGCCACTTTGGTGTACGCGACTTCATGCGTATCTTCATCTTCTAGCTTTACCAGACAGCATAAACCACACCCGTCACATAAAGCCTCCCACTCAACCTGAGTCAGTTGCTCAAGCGTGTAATTTTTCCAAAACAATGGACGAAGTGAGGTCTCGGTAGACATAATTTTTTAGCAGCAGATGAGATAAAACAGTATCTAAGTATAGCATTGAAGTGATCTGTACGAAAAAAGAAGCTGTATTCCTAACATCACAAAATGATTGTTTAATATACATTTCAACCACATAAACGACACATTCGGTGCAAAAAACACCCTATATAGTTAAAGGACAATGAAAAATAAGTAGGAGGACAGCATATGTTCCGTTGGGCAATAATTTTTGCAGTGATTGCACTCATTGCCAGTCTATTAGGGTTTGGTGGTGTTGCAGGGTTATCTAAAGACTTTGCCGTGATTTTATTAGTTATAGCTGTAATTCTTGCTGTAATTGGGTTCATTTCGCGAGGCAGGACTTAATTTAATCATGACCATATATAAAAAAGAAGGAACCAGTTTCCTTCTTTTTTTATTGCAAAAAATTTTCTAACTTTTTCTTTTGATGTAGATTCTTACATAGTTATTTATATTACTTTATTTTTTTATGCTTTAATCAAGCGTGTTTAAATCTCTTTAAATTTCAGGATTAAGGTTATGAGTACAGCAATTAAAACCCGTGAAATTCAATATACTGCACCAGATGGCAGCCATTTAATTGGTTACTTCGCTGCTCCAGATAGTGAAACACCTGTTGCGGGTGTGATTGTTGCTCCTGAATGGTGGGGCCGTAACGAATATACCGAACAACGTGCGCGTGAGCTTGCTGAACATGGTTATGCTGCGCTTGCAATTGACATGTATGGTGATAAAAAAGTCACAACTACTGCAGCTCAAGCCTATGAATGGATGATGCAGACATTTGAAGAATTAGACACTGTCACCACTCGCGCAAATGCTGGACTTCAAACTCTTGCAGCCCAACCAGAAGTAAACGGTGAAAAACTTGCAGCTGTTGGCTTTTGTTATGGCGGTAAAGTGGTATTAGACCTTGCTCGCTCAGGTGCTCCCCTAAAAGCAGTTGCAACCTTCCATGGTACGCTAACACCTAAGGCACCTGCTCAAAAAGGCAACATTCAAGGTGAAATATTAGTTCTTCATGGTGAATTAGACAGTATGGTCACCTTAGAAGATGTTGCTAATTTTGAAAAAGAGATGCAAGCTGCTGAGGTGAAACACGAGGTAGTGGTTTTAGAAGGTGCTAAACATGGCTTTAGTAACCCGCTTGCAGATGAAAGAGCTAAAGCGAACGGTGTAGACCTTGGCTACAATAGCGAAGCGGAAAAACAAGGCCTTGCTAAAATGTACGCTTTATTAGAACGTACTTTAAAATAAAAGAAGCGAATTTGGAGCAAATTGTTTATTTGCATTTGCTCCCTTAAATGTTTATGACTTTGCAATATTTTTACTGTATTTTTTAAACCATACTTCAATAAATATACTCCCGTTGAGCTAGAGCAAAGCCTAGTCTTATTTCCCGCACTCGGGGTTTAATGGAATAACATGAGAGGATACAACAATGATTGACAAGAAATGTCCGTATTGCGAATTTGATGAATATGACATCATTGATAAGAATGAATTTGCTGTAATTTTACCTGATTCTAATCCGCTATCTAAAGGCCACTGTGTGGTAACCCCACTACGCCATGTTCGTTCTTTTTTTGACATCACGTCTAAAGAGCATCAAGGCTTGCTGACACTTCTTGAAATTGCACGCCACGAAACGCAGCTTCGCCATCAACCAGACGGTTTCCATATTAGCTTCAATGATGGTGAAGTGTTCGGACAAAATTCAGATCATTTCCACATTCATGTCATTCCGTACTACAAAAACCAACCGTTGAAACTTGATCAGCGTTGGGGTGTACAAAAGGATTAATCCTTTTTTATTATTGAAACAGAGATCACGCTTTTTAAGGTCATCTCTGTTTTAACTGGTACTTGTACTTCACCTGCTTTAAACAAAATTTCCCCACAAATTTCAGCTATAATTTAACTCTTACTTTTCTTCTTTAGCTGTTCATGCCCGACTTTTCTTTTTCTGATGCCCTCTTAAACTGGTTCGATCAACATGGTCGTCATGATTTGCCGTGGCAAGTCGCAGATGATCCATACAAAGTTTGGGTTTCTGAAATTATGTTGCAGCAGACTCAAGTTAAAACAGTTCTGCAATATTTCGACCGTTTTATGGAGCGCTTCCCGACTGTAGAAGCTTTAGGTCATGCAACTTGGGATGAAGTAGCACCTTATTGGGCAGGTCTGGGTTATTACGCTCGTGCTCGTAATTTGCACAAGGCCGCAGGTCTTGTAACTCAGCAGGGAAAATTTCCTGAAACGCTAGAAGAATGGATTGCTCTACCCGGCATTGGCCGCTCTACCGCAGGTGCGCTCATGTCTTTGGGTTTACGTCAGTATGGCGTGATTATGGATGGCAACGTGAAACGTGTCTTAGCCCGTTTCTTTGCTATTGAGGATGATTTAAGTAAACCCCAACATGAACGTGAAATGTGGAAACTAGCTGAAGAGCTTTGCCCAACCCAGCGTAACCATGACTACACTCAAGCAATTATGGACTTGGGTGCAACCATTTGTACGCCTAAAAAACCACTCTGTTTATATTGCCCAATGCAAGCCCACTGCCAAGCTTACCAACAAGGCCTAGAACAAGAACTCCCATTTAAAAAACCTAAAAAAACACCACCCGTTAGAACAGCAGATGTTCTTATCATTCAGTGTGAAGATGAATGGTTCTGGCAACAACGACAATCTCATGGTTTATGGGGTGGTTTATTCTGTTTACCCATTTTAGAAATTGAACACGAACGTCTTAGCTTAAGTCAGCAATTTAAATTGCAACCTCAACCGCAAACCTTTCAGATCAGTCATAGTTTCACTCATTTTACGTGGTTACTTAATGCTCACACGTTCCACGTGGAACCTGATCAAAAAGAACATCTAGCAATTGAACTCGAAGGACAATGGCTTAGTCCAAAACAAGCTGTTGCCAAGGGCGTTCCAACAGCAATGAAAAAATTGATCTCGACAAGCCGTTCATGACATATTGAGTAAAATAATTTTGATATGGCAGTGACAGGGAGTATTTTGTGCGACGTTTTGTTTCTCATTTCTCACTTGGTTTTTTAATTCTTCTATTGGCTGCCTGTGCCAGTGCACCTAAAAAACCAGCCCCACTCCCACCAGCTCAAGTCAGCAAGCTTAAAAGTATGCAACTCGCAAATCGACTTCCTGTGCCTGTGAAAGGTGTCGACCGAGATGAGTTAAAAGATACGTGGGGAGCTGCACGCAGTCAGGGCCGTAGTCATGAAGGAATTGATATTTTGGCTCCACGTGGAACCAAAGTGTACAGTGCAACCGAAGGGCTTGTTGCAGATCTGCGCAATAATAATCTCGGTGGTAAAGTCATCTGGATTTTAGGTCCAGCAGGAACATGGCATTATTATGCTCACCTTGATGGTCACAAACGTGGACTAAATGTCGGTGATTATATCAAAAAAGGTGATCTGATCGGCTATGTCGGCAACACCGGCAATGCACGTTATACTTCACCTCATTTGCATTATGGTCTTTATCTAGATGGTAAAGGACGTGGTGCTATTAACCCTTATTCTTATTTACGCTAGGAACATTGTATGTCGGAAGCGCTGATCAATCGCTTAGTAGAGTTTGCCGAGTCAGGCAATCAGCAAAAGATCATTTTAAATGGCAATAGCTATCAAGGCTGGATCATGGAAATCAGCGACGATGCCCTGCTAATCAGTACCGGTTTTTCAGATAAAGTGGGCAAAGACTTTTGGCTAAAGTTTGAAGACTTAACTCAAGCTGAACTGTATTATTGGGATACGCGCCCAAATGAATGGGTGTTATTTAAACTTTAAAATTCTAAGATAAATATAAGGAGCATCATCATGAAAACTCAACGCTGCGGATGGTGTTCCAATGATCCCCTCTACATTGCCTATCATGATGAAGAATGGGGTAAACCAGAACATGATGAAGCACGATTATTTGAAATGCTTTGTCTGGAAGGTCAGCAAGCTGGCTTATCTTGGATAACCGTACTCAAAAAAAGAGAAAGTTACCGAGATCACTTCTTTAATCACCCAATTGCAGATATTGCCTCATTCACAGATGACTTTTTAGAACTAAAATTATCCGATGCGGGTTTAATTCGCCACTTAGGCAAACTTAAAGCAATTCGTGATAATGCAATTGCTTGGCAAGCACTCAAAGCACAAGTCGGTGATGTCACTACATGGCTTTGGCAATTTGTAGATGCGGCCCCACAACAAAACGATGTTGTAGATTATCGTCAGGCACCAGCACAAACCGAACTCAGCGTAAAACTTTCCAAAACTCTTAAAAAGAATGGCTTCAAATTCGTTGGCCCAACCACCTGTTATGCTTTTATGCAAGCAGTAGGCATGGTCAATGATCATGAAAACAATTGTCAATTTAAAGCTTCATAACCCACCATAACGGATCAAACCCGCTTAAGGAGTTTCCGATGAGCAATAATACAATTCAAGCTTATGCCGCTATGCAGGCAGGTGAAAAACTGGTTCCTTACCAATTTGATGCAGGTGAATTACAACCGCATCAGGTTGAAGTAAAAGTTGAATACTGTGGTTTATGCCATTCTGATATTTCTGTTCTAAATAATGAATGGCGTTCAACTGTGTACCCTGTTGTTGCAGGCCATGAAATTATTGGACGAATTGTTGCTTTAGGCTCAGAAGCCAAAGGTTTACAAATTGGACAACGTGTAGGCATTGGCTGGACAGCGGAGAGCTGCCAAGCATGTGATGAATGTATTGGTGGTCAGCAAGTCCTTTGTACGGGTGAAAATGTTGCAACCATCGTCGGGCATGCTGGTGGTTTTGCCGATAAAGTACGTGCAGGCTGGCAGTGGATTATTCCCCTCCCCGATGATTTAGACCCAGAAAGTGCAGGTCCTTTACTTTGTGGCGGAATTACTGTTTTTGATCCGCTACTCAAACACAAAATTCAGGCAACACACCATGTAGGTGTGATTGGGATTGGCGGTTTAGGCCATATAGCCATTAAGCTACTTAAAGCTTGGGGCTGTGAAATCACGGCATTCAGTTCCAACCCTGATAAAACTGAAGAGCTCAAAGCAATGGGCGCCGATCATGTGGTGAATAGCCGTGACACAGACGCGGTAAAAGCACAAAAAGGTAAATTTGATTTATTGCTCAGTACCGTGAATGTGACCTTAAATTGGCGCGCTTTCATTTCTACACTAGCACCAAACGGCTCTTTGCATTTCTTGGGACTTACTCTTGAACCTGTTCCAGTTTCTGTCGGATCGCTTATTGACGGTGCCAAGTCAGTGACAGGCTCACCTACTGGTTCACCTGCTGCACTGCGTCAACTTTTAAAGTTTGCTGCACGCAAAAAAATTGCACCTCAAATTGAGCTGTTTCCAATGTCAGAGCTTAATGAAGCAATTGAACGTTTACACTCAGGTCAGGCACGTTATCGAATTGTGCTTAAAGCAGACTTTTCAGAATAAAACTAATTTACTGTTTTCATCTGTTGTCGCGACCATTCCGCCAAGTCACTAATTGCTTGGCGGACATCTGCTGTTAATTCATGACCCGCGTTTAACCGAATGAAATGTCGATATCGTTCGTCCTCACCAAAAACATGACCGGGAACCACAGTAATTCCTTGAGCTTTCGCAGTGTAATACAGCGCTAAGGTATCGACGCCTTTAGGTAACTGTATCCAGAGTGCATAGCCTCCTTCTGGCTGACTCAATGCAATTGGAAGGCCGTCAAACGCTCTCAAAATACAGCTGCGGTATTGCTCAACTTGCCGCATCAGATTTGGCCGTAGCTGCTCTAAATGCTCTCGATAACCACGGCTATAAATAAAATCTGCCAGACCTAATTGTAAGGGCGTATTCACCCCAATATTACTTGCCAGTAGCTCAAGTCTTAAATGCTGTAACTTTGCACTTAAACAAAACCACCCTACCCGATACGCGCTCGACAGCGACTTAGAAACCGACCCACACCAAATGACATAGCCCTCACAGTCCCAATAGCGAATCGGCAGCGGGCGTTCATTACTGTAACCACATTCACCAAAAATATCGTCTTCAATAATAAAGCACTGATATCTTGCAGCTAATTCAGCAATCTTTTGTTTTTCTGTATTACTTAAACAATATCCTAAAGGGTTTTGATAATTGGCTGTCATCAGGCAAACCTTCGCCAAACCTTGCTGCATTAATGACTCTAAACGCTCAAGATCAATGCCACGATGATGCGCAGGAATTTCAATAATCTGCCGTTTTAAACTGGCTAAAAGCTGTAGTTGCCCATTGAAAGTAGGTGTCGGAATCAAAATACTATCCCCTACTTCTGTTAGATGCTGAATCACTAAAGACAAAGCAGGTATACAACCATTGGTAATGAAAATATCTTCTGCTGCGATAAAAATGCCATCTTCACGCCAATGATCAGAAAGCGCTTTTCTTAATTGTTCATGTCCTTGTTTATTACAGTAGAGAAAGTCTTGTGGCTGACAATTTTTTAAAGCACGTTGAATAGAACGGCGTAAGCCTTCTACTGGAATAAAATGTGGCGTCAACTGGATCGAACCTAATGGTACCAGATGGCTCTGTAAGGCAGCTTCTTGAATTTGGTTATGCAACTCCAGATTTGAGACTTGCCGAGGTAAAGACAAAAAATCGGGGCTATCAGGAATAGGACTAGATTGGGTTCTGGCAACCACAAAGTAACCCGATTTCGGCTTTACATAAATGAGCCCCCTCGCCTCAAGTAACTCATAACAACTTTTTGCCGTGCTTAAGCTAATAGTGTGCTGACGAGCAAAATCTCGTAACGAAATCAGCTTCTGATGGGGCTTGAGCTCATCTTGATAAATACGATGTGCTAATTGATTGGCAAGAACCTGATATTGGAAAGTCATTCTGTGCTGCTTTTTTAAAAATTTCTGTATCTGTACTGGTTTATAGAACACCTTTACGCTATATAAATCAACTCAAAGAGTGGCAAGATCATGAAATTAAAAGCTATATTGTTATTTACTATTGTTTTAGCAGGTTGCCAACCACAACCAAAAAATGAGCAGCACAGACATACAGTTTGCCAAAGTCTGATTGAGGGTTATTTAAAAATGACCAATCAACAAGACTACAAATTGGAGCAGCGCACTGACGATGAGACCAGTACGATTTCTCATTATCAATATAAACGTAATAGCTCAAATGAAGTTGTGATGGTGAACTCGACCTATTCCAAATTATATTTTAGTTGCCGCCAACAGCAAAAAAGCTATTTTCTGGCCCAGCATTCATCAGAAGGACAAACCACTCCACTTCTAGAGCTTCATTTTCCAACTGATGGCTATGCTACTTTTAGAGAGCGTTTTTAAAACCATCTTTTAACTGTTCTGCCAAAAACTCAATGAATAAACGGATTCGTTTTGGTAGATGCTCTTGTTGATAATACACAGCATGGATGCTTTGATATTGATGTTCAATTTGATCTTCAAATAATGCAATCAATCGCCCTTCTTCAATATCTTTCCAAACTTCAAATTCAGATAGCCGTGCAATGCCATGACCTCTAATGGTGAGTTGACGTACCGTCTCTCCACTGGAAGCTTTAATTTTTGCTTGTGCGAAAAAATATTCATCGCCAACTTTAATCGGCCAACTATTAATATAGGCAGGTCTGGTAAAACCAATCAAATCATGTTGTTCGAGTTCTTCTGGTTGTGTCGGAGTACCCTTAATCGCCAAATAATCCGGACTTGCAACAATAAATAAGCGACTTTTACACACCAGTTTGGCATGTAGACTCGAATCATTGAGTTCCCCAAACCGAAATGCCACATCAGTTTTATGTTGCAGCAAGTCAATCACCTGATCATTGCTATTTAACTCAATTTCAATATCTGGATAGCACTCACGAAACTTATGCATTAATGGTGCAATCACGTGTAAAACGAACGGAGTAGCCGAATCAATACGAATGAGTCCTGCCGTACCCTGATCAGATTTTTGTAGTTCTTCTTCAGCTGCATTCAGCTCATTTAAGATTTTACGGGCCTTTACCAAAAACTGTTGCCCTTCTTGAGTCAGTTTCAACTTACGTGTCGTTCGTTCTAACAAGGTCACATCTAACTTAGTCTCTAAGCGTGTTAAAGAGCGGCTTACTCCTGAAGGTGTTTGTTTTAAATGCTCTGCTGCGGCTACAAATGAGCCTGTATCAATAATTGTGATAAAGGCAACAAGTTCTTCAATTGTTGATTTCATGGCTTATTCTATTGTTGACTAATCATCAAAGATATTTTGCTTATTCATCTATTTTTTCGCAACAATAATCCGAGCAAAATGCACCTCAAGTTAAACAATTATTTAAATTCAGGTGAACACATGAATATCCCACGTTTTGGTCTAGGAACTTTCCGTCTAAAAGAGCAAGCGGTGATTGATTCTGTTAAAAATGCTTTAGATGTAGGTTACCGTGCAATTGATACTGCTCAAATTTATGACAATGAAGCAGCGATTGGTCAAGCCATTGCCGAAAGCGGTGTGTCACGTCACGACTTATTTCTAACCACAAAAATCTGGGTAGATAATTTTGCTCAAGATAAATTTATTCCAAGTTTAAAAGAGAGCTTACAAAAGCTTCGTACTGACCATGTCGATTTAACGTTGATTCACTGGCCAGCACCGGACTTAGGCGTTTCGATTCCTAAAATCATGCAGCTTTTACTTGAGGCAAAGCAACAAGGCCTTACTAAACAAATTGGTATCTCAAACTTCAATATTGAGCTTACCCAACAAGCAATTGACACAATTGGTGCAGAGCATATTGCAACTAATCAGATTGAGCTAAGCCCTTATCTTCAAAATCACAAACTTGTGAACTTCTTACAAGAGAAGAATATTGATGTCACTTCATATATGACGCTTGCGTACGGCAAAGTGCTTCAAGACCCAGTTCTAGCTAAAATTGCAGCAGCTCATAAAGCAACGACCGCACAAATTGCACTTGTGTGGGCATTGCAACGTGGTTTTGCAGTCATTCCATCTTCGACTAAACGTGAAAACCTGATGAGCAATTTAAAAGCACAGGATATCGAGTTAACTTCAGCTGAAATGCAAATGATTGCCGAACTTGATCGTAACAGTCGTGAAGTTAGCCCAGAGCCATGGGCACCAGTTTGGGACTAAACTCATGAACACTCAATCAAATACGGCGTTCTCATTATTGGCATTGGCTATTGGTGCCTTTGCCATTGGCACCACTGAATTCTCACCAATGGGATTGTTGCCGAATATCGCTAATGATTTAGGGATTTCAATTCCAACAGCCGGTATGTTAATTACAGGCTATGCACTTGGCGTAATGCTAGGTGCCCCGTTCATGACCCTGTGGTTCGGTGGTTTTGCACGACGAAATGCGCTTATTTTTCTGATGGCGATCTTTACAGTCGGTAACCTGATTGCAGCGTTTTCACCAAGCTATATGAGCTTATTAGGTGCACGTCTCATCACAAGCTTGAACCACGGTGCTTTCTTCGGTATAGGTTCAGTTGTAGCAGCAAGCATTGTGCCCGCACATAAACAGGCCAGTGCTGTAGCAACCATGTTTATGGGCTTAACTATTGCCAATATCGGTGGTGTACCGTTGGCAACATGGGTTGGGCAAAACATTGGCTGGCGTATGTCTTTCCTTGCTATTTCGTTGCTTGGCGTTATTACCATGCTCGCTTTATGGAAAGCCCTACCACAAGGTATGGTTGCCAAAAAACCAAATGTGAAAGCTGAGTTGAAAGTGTTAACGCGCACTCCTGTAATACTTGCGTTGCTCACCACCGTACTTGGTGCGGGTGCAATGTTTACGCTCTATACCTATATTGCGCCAAGTTTGACTGAGTTTACCCATGCTTCACCTACCTTCATTACTTTTATGCTGATGTTAATTGGTGTCGGTTTCTCGATTGGTAACCATTTAGGTGGACGTTTTGCAGATTTGTCCATCAACAAAACCCTGATTGGTTTCTTGGTTCTGTTGATTGTAATGATGGTGACTTTCCCGATTCTTGCACAAAGTCAGATTGGCGCAGCCATTGCTTTAGTGATCTGGGGTGCAGCAACCTTTGCTTTAGTGCCTCCATTACAAATGCGTGTAATGTCCGTCGCTCACGAAGCACCAGGCCTTGCCTCTTCAGTAAATATCGGTGCGTTTAACCTAGGTAACGCAGTAGGAGCAGCAGCAGGCGCATTAGTACTCGATTTAGGTTGGGGCTATAGCGCAGTATCATTTGCTGGTGCATTGCTGGCTGGGTTAGCTTTGTTATTGGTTTTATTGCAAATCAAACGCGAGAGCAGCCCTGCCCAAGCGTTACAGCAGTGTTCAGATTAATAAAAAAAAGCGCCTGATTTCAGGCGCTTTTCTTTAAGTTATTTATTTTAAAATATCTGGTAATTTCGGTTGTTCATAAATCGGACTGGTCACTTCGCGCTTCATTTTAAGCAACATCTGGTAAGGCTGCTGTTGAACAAACATATTCACAAAACTTAATGGAATTGCACCAGCAGGATCAGCATAACCACTAGTGGTTACTTTCACCTTATTATTTGCAAGTTTCTGGAATGTCCAGTCCCCTTCATAGCGTGTTAAGCGTACCACATCGGGTTGTATCGGATAATTTCCGCTAATTGCAGTATTTTTAATTGTCACAACGCCATTTGCAGCCTTGCTCATTTTTCCTTTTACAACGACATCACGATCTTTCAAAGGAAATGGAAAATCCAACACCATATACAGTGTGAACTCACCTTTTTTCTCATCTTGAGACAACATTTCAACTTTGCCCATATAAGGCACCCACTGATCGGCACGATTCACATCTAAAATCACGGCGACAGCACGTTCGAGTGGCACATCAAATGTCGTTTCTGCTTTATATTGAAAGACTGGATTATCAGTCTTCTGATAGGTCCAGACTTTAATATTATTGCGGTCTAAGCTTAATTTAGCTTTTTCTGTAGAAGCAGCCCCCGTCCAGAGGCTACTTAAACAAAGAAGAGTGGTAAGGGCAATTTGTTTTTTATTCATGTTCTGCTCTATCTTTTTTTTCTCGCTACACATGGAATACGTACAGGGTTTTAAACCTGTACGTCGTTCAATTCTAAAACATCTTTCATGTCATATTTACGCGCTTCACGGCCCACAACCCATGCCGCAGCTCGCACTGCACCAGCAGCAAAGTTCATACGGTTAGTTGCTTTATGAGTCACTTCAACGCGCTCACCTTCACCAATGAACATAACAGTGTGTTCGCCAACAATATCACCACCACGAATGGTTTCGAAACCAATCGTTTGACGGTCACGTGGGCCTGTATGTCCTTCACGTCCATAAACAGCAACTTCTTTTAAGTTACGGCCTAAAGTATCTGCAATCGCTTCACCCATCATTAACGCTGTACCTGACGGCGCATCTACTTTATGACGGTGGTGAGCTTCAATCACTTCAATATCTACTGTATCGCCAAATACTTTTGCTGCAAGCTCAAGTAACTTGATTGATACATTTACACCAACTGAATAGTTCGCAGCGTAAACCACAGGTGTATGAGTGGCAACTTCGTCTAACTCAGCTTTTTGCTCATCTGACATACCTGTTGTACCAATAACCATGGCAACCCCAGCTTCACGGCAAAGCTTCAAATGCTGAGCAGTTGCAACTGGTGCAGTAAAATCAATGATTACATCGCAGTCTTTAAGAACCTCTGCCAAACTTCCTGAAACCTTCACACCCACTGAACCAATACCAGCAAGCTCACCTGCGTCAGTGCCTACCAAACTACTTTCTGGACGTTCTACCGCAGCAGCCAATTGATAGCCTGCCTGTTGAACTGCTTGAATAAGCGTACGGCCCATACGACCGCCTGCACCTAAAACACCAATGCGTGGAGCTGCTGACATAATCCTTCTCAATCTTCTGTTTTACGTAATTTGTCTACTATATCAAAACTCTTTGCTCACGATAAAAAGTAAAAATTATTTTTTAAGATCAGCTGAAATTTAATCTGTTTTCACAAAAGTTAAAGAATTGATCGGCACACTACTCAGCCACGAATGAAAAAAAGATGACTATAAGGAGTTCAACATGCATTCGAGAATTATTGGCTTCACAGCGATGATGGGGATTATGAGTTCAGTGGCCTTTGCAGAGCCTGCAATCCAGTCAGGAGACACATTAGAAAGCTTATCTAAAGCACGCATTACGACTAACGTAAATACTCAAACAGCAACGCCTACAGCTCAAATTAGCGTAGTAACCGATACCAATACCGACGTTAAAGTTGAAGATATTGACCCGATTATTGGCGAAACAACGACAGAAACACCTAAAGTAGCTGTACAGACAGAAGCAGTAGCCGCACCAGTTATCGAAAATGCGCCTACTCTTGCTTCTAGCGAACCGACTGTAAGTGTTGACGACATTGATGTTGCTCACCCTACAGAGTAAGCAGACGTAATTTTCTTTGAAGCAGAATAAAAATAATAAGATGAATCAGCGCAATAAAAAGGCGGATATTTTATCAATATCCGCCTTCTTTTTAATTTCTTATCTAATCAAGCATTAATCAAACAAACGATCAAAGAATGATTTTTTCTTTGGTGAAGAAGCACTGTCTTCGCCATCAAAAGAAGCTTGCAACTCTTTAAGTAATTCACGTTGGCGAGCATTCAAGTTCACCGGTGTTTCTATCACAATACGGCAGAGTAAATCACCCACCATGCTGCTACGTACTGGACGAACGCCTTTACCACGTAAACGGAATAATTTGCCTGTTTGAGTTCCCTCAGGAATCTTCAAGCTAACACGACCTTCCAAAGTTGGAATTTCAATTTCTTTACCAAGTGCAGCATCAGCAATGCTAACAGGTACATCCATATAAAGGTCGGCACCATCACGTTGGAAAATTTCGTGTTCGCGAACAACCACTTCAACGTACAAATCACCTGATTGGCCATCACGAATTGCTTCGCCTTTGCCACTCAAACGTACGCGGTCACCATTATCTACACCCGCTGGAATTGTAACTTCCAACGTTTGCTGGCGATCAGCTACACCAGAACCATGACATGCCTGACAAGGGTTTTTAATAATTTTACCTTGGCCACGACAAGTACCACATGTTTGTTGTACAGAGAAGAAACCTTGCTGCATACGCACTTGTCCTGAACCATGACAAGTTTTACAAGTTTCAACATCTTTTGGATTTTTTGAACCTTTACCATCACACACATCACATGGTGCCGGAGCAGTAAAGGTAATGGTTTTTTTCACCCCTTTTACAGCTTCTTCAAGGGTAAGTTCCATTACATAGCGTAAATCTGATCCGCGACGTTGACGCTGTTGACGTCCACCACCACCGAATGCACCACCGAAGATATCACCGAACTGGCTAAAAATATCTTCTGCACTAAATCCGCCAAAGCCGCCACCGCCGCCGCCAAAGCCACCTTCGAACGCATTGTGACCCATGCGATCGTACATGCTACGCTTTTCGCTGTCCGATAAAACTTCATAAGCTTCTGAAGCTTCTTTAAATTTCTCTTCAGCGTCGGCATTGTCAGGGTTTCTATCAGGATGATATTTCATCGCCAATTTACGGTAGGCTTTTTTGATCTCATCATCACTTGCGGTTTTTGAAACGCCTAAAACCTCATAATAATCACGTTTAGCCATTTTTGGCGGTGCTCCTCACGGAATTTTATCAATACTCTATTGCCGACTAAATGGGGGGCTTTAGCCGAATTTACAAGGGGGAAATGTTCAAAAAATAGATATATTAAAAAACTGCCTTATTTTTTAAATATTTAGACACGCCTTTTAACCATGCATTTAAAAGAAATAACCACGCAATCGCGCTAAAAACGACACCAGCAACCGTAAAGGCCGTTACCCAAAGGTTACTATCCCACGCAAAAAAGAACAGCGGAATAAACCAGACCACAGCAAAAATTGCCATAAAAAGAAATAGAATTCCATTACGCATAATCCATAGCGCATGCGCATGAATCCAAACTTCTGCATTATCTACAGCCGCTACTTTACGAGCAACCAAATAAGCAAAGGCTGCAAAAATAACCGTAAACAATGCAAGAAACATAAACGTATAAGAAATTACAATATAACGGCGATGCTGTTCGATATGGTCTTGCCCCATCTGTATTTCACCTCAATTCGCTGCATTTTGCCTATTTTTTATGCAACGAAATATTCCTGTATTTTTTGTGTAAAGACAGGTGCTACTATATTGGAGTTTTCAATATTTCGCACCTTTATTCACAAAAAATTTATGTATTTTATGCGGTTTTTTTCACCTTAAACCACGCTGCGTAGAGCGCAGGCAAGAAAAATAATGTTAGTAAAGTGGCAACAATCAATCCACCCATGATCGCAACTGCCATCGGACCAAAGAAAATACTCCGCGAAAGTGGAATCATGGCCAGAACCGCGGCCAAAGCAGTCAAAATAATCGGACGGAATCGACGTACGGTAGCTTCAATAATCGCTTCCCATGTTGGATGCCCTGCCTGCCTGTCTTGTTCAATTTGATCAATCAAAATAAGCGAGTTACGCATGATCATGCCAGAGAGTGCGATTGTGCCCAACATGGCTACAAAACCAAATGGTTTGTTAAATAGAAGTAAAAATAAAACCACACCAATTAAACCTAGTGGAGCTGTTAACAACACAATAGTCGCGCGAGATAAGCTCTTGAGCTGAATCATCAGTAATGTCATGACAACCGCTAAAAACAGTGGCATACCAGCATTCACAGAATTTTGCCCACGTGCAGACTCTTCTACCGTTCCACCGACTTCAACAAGATAGCCACTTGGTAATTCAGCACGTAGCTTATCCATTGATTCTGCTAACTCTCCCACCACTGTAGCGGGCTGTAGTTGAGATCGAACGTCTGCGCGAACAGTAATGGTTGGTAAGCGGTTACGATGCCAGATTAAACCATCTTCAAACTTATACTCAATTTTAGCAATCTGGGCTAAAGGCACGGTCGTTCCGTTGGTCGTTGGTACAGCTAAACTTGCCAGTGAAGCCACTTCAACTCGCTCGCTCTGATCACCGCGTAAACGGATTTCAATAAGTTCACGCTTTTCACGATATTGCTCAATCGCACTACCTGTAATTGATGCATTAATGAAATTCGCTAAATCCACACTAGAGACACCCATTTGTCGAGCACGATCTTGGTCAATTTGAATTGAAATAATCTTACTCGGCTCACCCCAATCTAAATGCACATTGGTGGTATTCGGATTTTCGCTAACTAGTTTAGCGACTTTCTGTGCCTCTTGACGTACCAGATTTTGATCTTCACCCGACACACGATATTGCAATGGATAACCAACAGGTGGGCCATTTTCCAGTAATGACACGCGAGTACGAACTTGCGGAAGTAATTGCTTAATTTGTGTTTCTAACGAGCGACGAATTTCATCACGATCATCAAGTGATGATGCCAGAACTACAAACTGCGCAAAGCTGGCTTGCGGTAATTGCTGGTCTAATGGTAAATAAAAACGTGGTGATCCTGTACCTACATAGGCCACATAGTTATCAATACCTTTTTGTTTAGACAGGAATTTTTCAACCTTTTTCACAGCTTGTTCTGTCGCTGTTAAAGAAGCGCCTTCTTCAAGTTTTAAATCAACTAAAATCTCGGCACGGTTCGATGGTGGGAAAAACTGCTGAGGAACGATCTTAAACATCAATACAGACAGTACAAAAATACCCACCGTCGTCGCAATTACGGTTTTACGGTAAGTCACACAAAACTCGACCATCTTTCTAAAACGTAAATAGAAGCTAGATTGGTAAGGATCGTAGTGATGGTCCTGTGAAATGACCACAGTTTGCGGTTGCGGTTTTTTGGTTAATCTCGCCCATAAACGGACATACCAAGGGGCCTGATGGCCTGTTTTGGTAAAGTCGGGTAATAGCTTTTCACCTAAATAAGGTACGAATAAAACTGCTGCAACCCAAGACACCAATAAGGCAATCGTCACCACCTGAAAGATAGAGCGAGTGTATTCACCTGTACCAGACTGAGCTGTCGCGATCGGTAAGAAACCAGCCGCGGTAATCAGTGTTCCAGTGAGCATCGGAAATGCTGTTGTTTTCCACGCAAATCCGGCGGCTTTAATCCGGCTATACCCCTGCTCCATCTTAATTGCCATCATCTCGACGGCAATAATGGCATCATCGACTAACAGACCTAGCGCCAGAATCAAGGCACCCAGTGAAATCTTATGCAGGCCGACATCGAATAAATTCATACCCGCAAAGGTCATTGCTAAAACTAAAGGAATAGAAAAAGCGACAACCAATCCTGTACGGAAACCTAAAGAGAAAAAACTCACTAACAAGACAATAATAACTGCTTCAGCGAGTACCTTTATAAACTCATGAATACTACGTTGCACTGCTACAGGTTGGTCAGAAACTTTTTGGAGTTTCATGCCTAAAGGTAGTGTCTTTTGCAATTGGGCAAATTCTGTGTCTAGATTTTTACCTAAGGCAATAATGTCACCACCCTTACGCATCGATAGAGCAATACCAATACCATTTTCACCCATGAAGCGCATACGTGGCTGAGCAGGTTGACTAAAACCACGGTAGACATCAGCGACATCTCCGAGTTGAATGGTTTTATCGCCTACCAGTAACGGCATTTTCTTAATTTCATCAATGTTTTGTAAATGACCACTTACCCGAATCTGAATACGGTCTGTACCTGTTTCAAAAAAGCCAGCACTTGCCATACTATTTTGCTTTTGTAAGGCCTCTTGAATCGCTGTAACTGGAATACCAAGCTGTACCGCTTTAGTGTTAGAAATCTCAATCCAGATTTTTTGATCTTGCAGACCAATTAATTCGACCTTACTGACATCCTTGACCCGTTGAAGCTGTAATTGCAAACGATCTGCATATTCTTTTAAAAGTGCATAGTCAAAGTCTTTGCCTGTCAGCACATAAATATTGCCGAAAGTGTCGCCAAATTCGTCATTGAAAAATGGACCTTGTACACCGTTTGGTAGTTCATGGCGTATATCATTGACCTTCTTACGAACGTTGTACCAAACATCGGGAATCTTGTCAGAAGTAAGTGAATCCTTGGCCACAAAAGTGACCAACGACTCGCCTGGACGGGAGTAAGCCATAATCTTGTCATACTGCCCTGTTGTCATGAGTTCCTTTTCGATACGGTCCGTAACTAAAGTAGAAACTTCTTTGGCAGTCGCTCCAGGCCAGTAGGTCTGTACCACCATTACCTTAAAGGTAAAGGGTGGGTCTTCACTTTGTGATAATTTTGAATAAGAGATCGCACCAATAATGCCAAGCAACAGCATAAAATAAAGGACGATGCCTTTATTATTTAATGCCCATTCCGAGAGATTGAATTTCATGGCTGGGCTGCTCCCTGAATTTTCACCCCACGATTTTCACGGTCAATCGGGTGAATCTTCTGTTTATCACGTAGCAAATGTACGCCGCCAATCACAACCCAATCATTTGGGGCTAAGCCAGATAATACCGGCACACTATCTTTTCCATATGCACCAATTGTTACAGGTACTTTACGCAATGTCTGATTCGCATTAACAACCCATACATAAGGTTGATTATCTGTTGCTGAGACACTCGAAAGTGGCACACTCATCACATTGGTTTGAGTTGAGCTAAAAAATACGCGTGCACTTTGTCCAAGCTGAATAACAGATTGACCTTCTTTGAGTGCAACCTTGACCGTAAAGGTACGAGACTGATCAGCCGCGGGAGAAACTTCGCGCACATAACCAGCAAATCGATCATTCGGTTTAGACCATAAAGTGACCCAAGCTGCCTGACCAACCTTGATCTCGGAAACCGCTTGTTCTGGCACACCAATGACAACTTCACGCTCTCCATCAATTGCCAGTTGATAAGCGGCTTGACCCGCTGCAACCACTTGTCCAATTTCAATGTTTCGCGCAGTAATCACCCCATTTTTATTAGAAACGAGTTGGTTATATCCTGTCTGATTGGCAGAAACTTCATAGTTAGAACGAGCTTGTTGTAACGCTGCTTGTGCCGAGTCATACTGATTTTTTACCGTATCGTATTGCGAACGGCTAACCGCATTAATTGGCAGTAATTGCTGAAAACGTTTTAACTCATCTGATGCCGTTTTTGCTGCTGCCTGTGCATTGTCCAGTTGGGCTTTAGCAGCATTTAACTGTAGCTGAGCATCTGCCACGTCAAGCTTTGCTAAAACTTGTCCAACCTTAACTCGGTCACCGACGTCCACGTAACGTGCCGTAACTTGCCCACCGACTCGAAACGCTAAAGCCGTTTGTTGTCTGGCTTGCACATCCCCTGCATAGCTTTTTTGTTCATTGAGCGTGGTCAAGGGTTGAGCCACCATCACATAGGGTATTTCTTCTGTTTTTGGGGCTTCTTTACTACACCCCATTAATGTGACCGTACAAACAATCACCATACTCATGATGAGAGGTTTTAACAGATTCATATCTTATCGCTCTTATTCAAACTGATTTTTTAAGGCACAATATGCTTGCATCATAAATTGTTTGTTTTTTAATTAATATACTCATGGGTACATTAATTAAAGAAAAACTTATAAATCGCTATTTTTTAAATTTTTAACAGAGGGTTTTGTGCAAACAGTTAATCAAAGTGGGCGCCCCAAAGATCTAGAAAAACGTGCTCGTATCTTACAAGCCGCGAAAGCTATTTTTTTAAAATCTGGCTATCACGGTACCAGCATGAACCAGATTGCACAGGAAGCAGGTGTCACTAAGCTCACGGTTTATAATCACTTTCAAGACAAAGCCAATCTATTTATTTGCGCCATTACAGAAACCTGTGAAGAGTCTCTCTGCACTAAACAATTTGAATTAGATGCCTCGGCAGACTTTTGCCAGACACTCCACAGTGTTTGTTTACGTGCTTTGCAGATTATTTACTCAGCTGAAGCGCTTAAACTCGAGCACGTTTTATTTGAACTTGCAGCAGAACAAAGTCCTCTCGCTCTACAGTTTTTTGATGCATCTCATACCCGCCTGCAAAATCAATTAGCTGAGTTTTTGCAAAAAGCGGCTCAATTAGGTTTTATTCAAACCGATAATCCTACTTATCAAACCGAGCTTCTTATGTCCTTATTGCTTGGCGTACGCCACCAGAAGGTTTTACTTGGGATCATTGCTGTACCAAATGCTCATGAGCTTGAGCAAATTATTCAAGATGCAATTGCTTTATTCCTGCTCAAATATCGGAATTAAACCAAAGTCCGATTGCCAAAAGTTGCACTGAGTGCATGTCTTCTTTTAAGACGCCATAAGCGAATTAAATGTTATTTTTTAAGCAAAAATTCACATTTTCTTACGCTCAAAGCTTGGAATGTTTGTTAATCACGCTATATTCGATAAGGATAAGAACAGGAGAAAATAGCATGGTTCAGCAAATCGATGCGCCACTGCGCGAGGATGTCCGCTTACTTGGTAATTTATTAGGTGAAACCCTAAAGCAACATGCAGGACAAGAGCTGTTTAATCAGATCGAGCAAATTCGTGCCCTTGCTAAAGGTGCACGTGATGGCCAAGCTGAAGCCCAAAAGCAACTAGAACAATTATTTTTAAATTTACCCGACGATGAACTACTTCCCCTTACTCGAGCTTTTTCTCATTTCCTAAATTTTGCCAATATTGCCGAGCAATATCATGTTGTTCGTAGCCGCAGGCAGGCAGAATTTGATTCGGATGCCAACTCTCCGAATCCACTTGTTCACCTATTTGAAAAATTCAAAGATAAAAGTATTTCAACAGAAAAACTATTCCAACAAGTTTGTGATCTTGATATCGAGCTAGTGCTTACAGCACATCCGACCGAAGTCAGCCGTCGTACGCTCATTCAGAAATATGATGATATCAATGCGTGCTTGTCTCAGCTTGATCAGCAAAAACTCACTCCACGTGAGCGTCAAAGTGCACTTGCGAACCTAAAGCAACAAATTAGTTCGGCATGGCAAACAGATGAAATTCGTCAACATCGTCCGACTCCTGTTGATGAAGCAAAATGGGGCTTTGCGACGATTGAGCAAACGCTTTGGAATGCAGTACCTAAATTTATTCGTGAGTTAAATGAGTTGGTTCAAGAAAATTGCCAACAAAACTTACCACTTAACATTGCACCAGTGCGTTTCGCCTCTTGGATGGGTGGAGACCGCGATGGTAACCCAAATGTTACCCATCAAATTACACAAGAAGTTCTGTGGTTATCGCGCTGGCAGGCTGCCGATCTCTATTTAAGAGATATCGAAAACTTGCGTTGGGAACTTTCAATCCAGACCTGTTCTGAAGAAATGATTCAGGCCATTGGCAATCAGCATGCAGAACCTTATCGTGAGTATTTACGTGCAACACGAGAACGCTTAAAAGCGACTCGTCACTGGTTAGCTCAACGTTTGCAAGGACTCGAAGCAGACGATACGAATGTGATTAAAAGTAAAGATGAGCTCTTACAACCGTTATTATTGTGCTATCGCTCTTTAATCGACAGTAATCTGCCTGAAATTGCGAATGGTCAACTACTCGACTTTATCTACCGTGTGAACTGTTTTGGTATTGAACTACTTAAACTCGACATTCGCCAGGAATCAGGTCGTCACCGCCAAGCAATTTCAGCAATTACCGAATACTTAGGTTTAGGTAATTTTGAATCGTGGACTGAACAAGCACGCCAAAACTTCCTGATTCAGGAACTACAAAGCAAACGCCCACTTTTACCGAAATATATTAATGAACCTGAAGGCAGTTTGATTGGACACCCAGATGTTCAAGAAGTATTTGCAACCATGCGTACTTTGGCAGACCAACCGCCTGAATCTTTAGGAGCTTATATTATTTCTATGGCTGAATATCCAAGCGATGTTTTAGCTGTATTGTTATTACAAAAAGAAGCAGGTATTCAGCATCCTTTACGAGTAGTTCCTCTGTTTGAAACTTTAAAGGATTTAGATGGCGCTGCAACTACCATGAATACGCTGTTCAATATGCATTGGTATAAACAGCACATTCAGGGTAAACACGAAGTTATGATCGGTTACTCCGACTCTGCAAAAGATGCCGGATTTATGTCTGCCAACTGGGCGCAATATCGCGCTCAAGAAGAGCTGACTGCAATTGCTCAAACACACGGCGTACAGTTGACTCTGTTCCACGGTCGTGGTGGTTCAATTAGTCGTGGCGGTGCTCCAACTCAACAGGCTCTATTTTCACAGCCACCGGGTTCGATCTCGGGTGCAATCCGAGTGACTGAACAAGGTGAAATGATCCGCTTCAAATTCGGTTTAGAAGGGATTGCCATGCAAAACCTTGAAATCTATACCGCAGCAACACTTGAAGCGACCTTATTACCACCACCGGAACCTAAAGCTGAATGGCGTGAACTCATGAACCGTATGACAGATCATTCTGTTAAGGTCTATCGTCAAACAGTGCGTGAAAACCCACACTTCGTGAAATATTTACGGACCGTTACGCCTGAGCTTGAGTTACAAATGTTGCCACTAGGTTCGCGTCCGGCAAAACGTAAAGTGAGTGGCGGCATCGAGTCTTTACGTGCGATTCCATGGGTGTTTGCATGGACTCAAATCCGTTTAATGTTACCTGCATGGCTAGGCACTGGTGCAGCGATTAATGAGGTGATTGCAGATCAGCAAAAAGCAACGCTTGATGAAATGCTCCAGCAATGGCCTTATTTCCAGACACTCATCGATATGCTGGAAATGGTATTATCAAAAGCCGATGCTAATATTGCGCTCTACTACGAATCACATCTGACTGAAGATGAAGATTTAAAAGTACTCGGCAACCAATTACGTCAGCGATTAAAAGATGCTGTTGAAACCCTACTTGCTTTAAAAGATGAATCAAAACTTCTGAGTAATAACGAAGTTCTTGATCAGTCTATGCAAGTTCGCAAACCTTATTTACTGCCTTTACACCTTTTACAGGCTGAACTGATGAAACGCCGTCGTGATTATCTCGCTGAGCGTCAAGCAGAAAACACCCCTGTTGATCATGCGCTAATGGTGAGTATTGCAGGTATTGCTGCTGGTTTACGTAACACTGGCTAAGCTGATTTTACCGATTGTTTAACAAAGCAGTGCATTACCGATGCGCTGCTTTTTACTTACAAAGTTCCCCAGTTTTCTTAAATTTTCCCCGATTTTCTATTTTTTTAAATATTTTTTAAATATCATAAAATTAATTTTTATAAGAAAAAAATAACTAAATACGTACATTTAGAATTTAAAAAATTATACCAATCGTTAAAAAATAATTAATTTTCACTGACATACTTCTCTCTAGAGATTAAATGCATTCTCAAGAAAGAGTATCATTGCACCAATTAAAGAATAACGAGTTTATTTTATGTCCAATTGGTTTCCAAAATGGCAGCCTTACCAAGGTGATATTGACCATCGGCCAGTCTCTACCAATGAATATCTCCCTCCAGTTCAAAGTGCTATTTTAGGTATCCAACATGCGTTTGCCATGTTTGGAGCAACTGTTTTAGCACCATTACTCATGGGTTTTAACCCAAATCTTGCCATTTTAATGTCTGGCATCTGTACCATCCTGTTCTTCTTAATTACAGGTGGTCGCGTTCCAAGTTACTTAGGCTCAAGTTTTGCCTTTATTGGTGTGGTTGCAGCAGCGACTGGGCATATTACAGGTTCAGGTGCAAATCCCAACCTCTCTATGGCTTTAGGTGGAATCGTTGCGTGCGGTGTGTTTTATGCCCTCATCGGTTTTATTGTGATGCTCACTGGCACACGCTGGATTGAAAAACTTATGCCGCCTGTCGTTACTGGCGCGATTGTGATGATTATTGGTCTAAACCTTGCACCTGTTACGATTAAAGGTGTTGCAGGACAACCATTTGAAATGTGGATGGCACTCATTACAGTACTTTGTATGGGAAGTATTGCGGTCTTTACTCGCGGCTTATTGCAACGTCTACTTTTATTGGTCGGTTTGATCTTGGCCTATGTAATTTATGCCATCACCACCAACGGTCTAGGTTTAGGAAAACCAATCGATTTTAGTCAGATCTCTCAAGCTGCATGGTTCGGAATTCCAAGTTTTTCACACCCTACTTTTGACACCAGAGCTATGCTCATTATTGCTCCGGTTGCGCTTATTTTAGTAGCAGAAAACTTAGGGCATATTAAAGCTGTAGGTGCCATGACTGGTGAAAACCTGACTCCACAATTGGGCAAAGCATTTGTCGCAGATGGTTTGGCCACAACACTCTCTGGTAGCGTAGGTGCACCGGGTATGACCACTTATGGTGAAAACATTGGGGTCATGGCGGTAACTCGTGTCTATTCAACTATTGTTTTTGTTATTGCTGGTATCTTCGCTATTTTCTTGGGTTTATCTCCAAAATTTGGTGCAGTGATTAGTACCATCCCAAATGCTGTTTTAACAGGCGCGTCTATTGTCGTGTTTGGTTTAATTACCATTGCTGGTGCAAAAATCTGGATTGAAAATAAAGTCGATTTTTCTAACAATAAAAACCTGATTGTTGCTTCTGTGACGATTATTTTAGGTGCGGGAAACTTTGAATTGATGTTTGGTAATTTCAATTTAGGCGGCATTGGTACAGCAACGTTTGCAGCCATTATTTTGAACTGGTTGTTTAGTTTAAAAGATAAAACGTAAGTTCCAAAAGGCAGCATCAGCTGCCTTTTTTATTATTATTTTTCATCGCCCTTTCTTGATCACTTTTTAGTATCATGATCTCTTACCCTTCAATACGTTCCCTGTCATGCGTTTTGATTTTTTTGATTTACAACTGGTTCTCCATATTGTCTCTACAGGTAGCCTAACTAAAGGTGCAGATCGTTCCGCGATTTCACTTCAGGCTGCCAGCGAACGTATAAAAAAACTCGAACAATATTTTGAAACTCCTTTATTTATTCGCCAGACAACAGGAGTCGAACTCACGACCGCAGGACATGCTTTTACTGAGCATGCTCGTCAACTTTTGGCACAAAAAGATCAACTCGAACAAGAAATGCAGCGTTTTAGGCAAAAGACCACAGAATCATTGATCCTTTGGTGTAACTCTTCTGCTCAAAGTGAATATCTACCGCCTCTCTTACCGCAATATCTAGTACTACATCCCGAAATGAATATTGATTTGCACGAAGCCGAAAGCTCAGAAATTGTAGATGCATTAACACAAGGGGTTGCAAGTCTCGGTCTCGTTTCAAGTTTTTTTGATACTAGACATTTGCAAACTAAGGAATTTGCGAGTGATCCTTTAGTTCTGATTTGCCCTACTACCCACAATTTAGCTCAATACCAAGAGCTGAATTTGGTAGATGCTCTAAGCTATGGCTTTATTGGCCTTAAACCCCATCACTCTTTGCAGCAGTCCATCGAAACTCAAGCTAAATTACTAGGCTTTAACATACAGTACCGTTTACGTTTACCTAGCTTTGGCGCAATTGCTGAAGTTGTGGCGAAAGGTGTTGGAATTGCAATTATGCCCGCCCGCGCTGCACAGCGTTTGCAATCAGACTATGATTTTCATTCCATTCAACTGCTAGGGGCGTGGGCAAATCGTAAACTGCTTTTAGCCACACAAAATTTCAATCAACTCCCTCAAAGCTATCAACAGTTTTCTGATTTTTTACTGCAACATCGCCCTTAAATAGTTGGCTTAGTGCAAAACCATATAAATCCCTAATGACACTAAGCCAATGAAAAAAATACGACGGAATAACTGCTCATTCAGTCGATAACGGATTTTTTTACCTAACCACATTCCAACTAATGCAGCCAATAAAGCCGCAAAAGATAAACGATAATCTAGCGTTATTCCTGACATAGGGTTGTGGTGTAAAAAGACTGCAAGGCAAATGGTAGACACGGTAAAAGTCAGCCCCAAAGCCTGTACTAACTCATCACGTTTTAAATGCAACGACTGCAAGTAAGGCACTACTGGAATAATAATCACACCTGTTGCTACCGTCACTGCCCCACCGATATAACCAATGATGGGCGATAACCAACGTTCATGTGCCCCTAAGTGTGGAAGCTTCTTCACGCATAGACCATAGAGCCCATATAAAGCTAGCATGCAGCCCAATAAAATTTCGCTACTGTGACCATGACTTTGGCTCAAGGTGGGTAGAAAGCTCCATATTGACCCTACTACAATGCCCACTAGCAAAGTCCAGAAACGGCGAATAAAAGACCAGACATGCCCCTCAGCGAAAAGCTGCCAAACATTAGTGACCATTGAAGGAACAATCAGAAGAGATGCTGCTTGAAAAGGACTCATTGCGATGGTGAGTAGGCCCATCGATACCGCTGGCAACCCTAAGCCGATCATGCCTTTAATCATGCCAGCAAAGGCAAAAACCACCATAATAATTGCTAGAAATGTCACTGTTTATCTCCGATTCCCTACAAGGCTATGCTACGGAAAAAACAGGTTTTGCCCTATTCTTGTTTTTAGGAGAAGGCCTCAATTAAAAGTTGAGGCCGTTTTATATTTTTCTTCTAATACATTGCTAAAAATACTTTCAATCATCCAAACACGATACAAACTATTAAATACATAGCTTTGCCCATCAATACGCAACTCTAAAACTGGTAAATCAGGCTGATGCTTATCTCTGCAAAATGCGTCATTTTGCGACAGAACAGCTGGCACATCCTGCTCAGTTAACTGCTCAATTCCCAATTGCTGCTGTAATTCTTGGAAATGCTTTTTGAAAGATAAATCTTTGCCTTTTGTCCAAACAGCCTGCAAGATCGTAAAAACCGTATCGATTTGCTGATTTTCAGACACGCTATAGAAAAGCTTTGCCATCTCAAGCGTACTTTCTTCTGTAGGACGGCAAAAAGGGGTAAAAGCTACATCTGTTCGTTTAGAAACACGGGTTGCCAAACTCCAGTCAAACCAGTCTCGGCCTTGATAGCTTAAGGGGTAAACTTTTAATTGAATGTCATAATAATCGGCCAGCTCTTCCTTAATATAAGCAAGTAACAGCCAACTCATTGGATCTTCTAAGGCAATATATATATCGAGTTCAGGACGAAGTGTTTGAATTTCGGTAAGTGCCTCAGCATCATTAATCAAATGTTCACGCCATTCGATATGATTAATTAAAAAGATCGGATTACCAGTCAGTAACTTTTGCTGTTTTAGACGACGGGTTAAACGTAATAAATCATCTACTGCATGATACTTACGTCCACCAAATTCAAAGTACGCCGCCGGTACAGGTTCATCCGTAAAAATACGTTCTGAAAAATGTTGAGGAAGCTGATGTTTAACTGCCATGGCATGTAAAGTACGCAGCTTTCCATATTGCTGCTGCCAAAGCATGTGAAAAATATCTTCTAGTAAATGTAAGAAATTCTGACCTTGTAATGGAGTTCTTTTTAATATGACAGCGGCTTGTTTTAAAGATTCTTGGCTTGGGATTTCTGGAAATTCATCAAAAGCAAAACGGTGTTGCTTGGCTAATATTTTGGCATCATTCAGACAATAATTTTGCCACTCTTCATGTGACATACCATTTGGAGGTTCAGAAGCCGTATGGGAAATAATAATTTTTAAAGGCTTAAGTTCATCACTTAAAATCTCATCGAGCTGAGACAATTGCTGAACAGCCAAATAGCTATACACATCATCAAGTCGTAAATAAATACTTAAACCATTTTCCGTGGGTAACACCGCTTGACGAGAGGGTTTTTGGTAAAACCAACTCGATCGGATAGGGTCAAACCAACGGCGTAGCAGTGACATGAATAGTGCCTCTAAAAAATAAAATCCTAAGCTAGACCAAAAAACTGCTTTGATCGCAGTACAAAGTGCAGCAGAAGCTTAATATACAAAATACTGACGAGCTCTGCTTACGCAGAACAAATATCAAGTTATTGCACGTGTTCCTGCATCGGTGAAGATTTTATCATCATTTTATGACAAACCCATAGAATGACTTGCAACACCCTAATCTACAAGCCTATTTTTTTCATCAGGCGAAAAAATGCACCCTCAACAGATAATAATTCATCGTGCTGAAAAGTGCATAATTTCTACTCAATTATTAAAATTGAATATTTTATAGAACGCGTACAGCTCCTTTCGCCGCACTTGTTGTATGCATTGCATAAACTTTTAACGCTTTTGATACTTTACGTTTACGTTCTTCTTTCGGGTGCCAGCCTTTCGCCTCTTGAACTGTACGACGGTGCGCCATAGTCGCATCATCAACGTTCAAGTGAATGGTACGGTTTGGAATATCAATTTCAATGGTATCGCCATCTTCAACCAAACCAATGGCACCGCCTTCAGCAGCTTCTGGCGAAACATGTCCAATCGAAAGACCTGATGAACCACCAGAGAAACGACCATCTGTAACTAATGCACAGTCTTTTCCTAAACCTTTTGATTTAAGATAGCTGGTTGGGTAAAGCATTTCTTGCATACCCGGACCACCACGTGGACCTTCATAACGAATAACAACGACATCGCCAGCTTTAATATCATGACCCAAGATTGCATCTACAGCAGCATCTTGACTCTCAAACACGCGCGCTGTACCAGTAAATTTTAGGATAGATTCATCTACACCCGCAGTTTTCACAATACAACCATCAAGAGCGATGTTGCCGTATAGCACAGCTAAACCACCATCTTTAGAAAATGCATGTTCTGCATTGCGGATAACGCCTTTTTCACGATCGCCATCTAAAGTTGCATAGTAACGATTTTGAGAGAATGCAACTTGTGTTGGTACACCACCCGGAGATGAGCGATAGAACTCATATACGTCTGCATCTTCAGTGCGAATAATATCCCACTTATCCAATGCATCTTTTAAAGTTTTCTCATGTACGGTTGGTAGTGATACATCAAGTAAATTCGCACGATCAAGTTCACCTAAAATGGCCATGATGCCACCTGCACGGTGTACATCTTCCATATGAACATCTTGTTTTGCAGGCGCTACTTTAGACAATACAGGCACTCGACGTGATAGTTCGTCAATATCGTCCATGGTAAAGTCAACTTCCGCTTCACTTGCTGCAGCCAATAAGTGTAGAACGGTATTGGTTGAACCACCCATTGCAATATCAAGCGTCATGGCATTTTTAAATGCAGCCTTTGTTGCAATTGAACGAGGTAAAATGCTTGCATCTTCTTGTTCGTAATAGCGCTTAGCCAATTCAACAATAAGCTGACCTGCTTTTAAGAATAATTTTTTACGATTAGCATGTGTCGCGACAATCGAACCATTACCCGGTAAAGATAAACCTAACGCTTCGGTTAAACAGTTCATTGAGTTTGCAGTGAACATACCTGAACATGAACCACAGGTTGGACATGCTGAACGTTCAAATTCTTCAACTTCTTCGTCTGTATAACTTTCATCAGCTGCAACAACCATTGCATCAACAAGATCAATCGCTTTTTCATTACCGCGGAATTTGACCTTACCTGCTTCCATTGGTCCACCAGACACAAAAACCACAGGAATATTCAAGCGCATCGCAGCCATGAGCATTCCCGGAGTAATCTTGTCACAGTTAGAAATACAGACCATAGCATCAGCACAATGCGCATTCACCATGTACTCTACTGAGTCAGCAATCAAATCACGTGATGGTAAAGAATAAAGCATGCCGTCATGCCCCATTGCGATCCCGTCGTCTACTGCGATCGTATTGAACTCTTTAGCCACACCACCTGATGCCTGAATTTCTGCTGCAACAAGCTGCCCTAGATCTTTAAGATGTACATGGCCCGGAACAAATTGAGTAAATGAATTGACCACCGCAATAATCGGTTTGCCGAAATCTTCATCTTTCATTCCTGTTGCACGCCATAAGCCACGTGCGCCAGCCATATTTCTTCCGTGTGTCGATGTTTTTGAACGATAGTCAGGCATTAGTGTTTCCAACAAGTTGTGCTTGAGCGAAATTTCTCCCACTCTGGCTGAATGATACTGATATAGCGTTAGATCAGTCGGAATATTGACTCATCATCATAATTTGATCATTCTCCATTCTATAGAAGCAAATAATATTCGGAAAGCCAAGAACAGTAATAGTCAGTCAATATTTAGCAAAACTTACATGAATAATTTTTTATTTTTTCATAACCTTTTTTTATCAATAAAAGTTTTTCAATAATTTTTTGTTCACTATTTAAAAACCAAATCTCTCAATAGCTATGAGTTTAGGGCTTCAAACGTTTTTCACGTATACTATCCACAAACTCTTTTTGGATTGCATTTGTGAAAATTATTTTTGCTGGCACCCCCGAATTTGCTGCAACAGCATTGGCGGCTTTATTAAAAACTTCCCATGAAATTATCGCGGTTTATACTCAACCAGACCGTAAAGCTGGTCGCGGACAAAAATTAACGCCCTCTCCTGTAAAACAGCTTGCCCTTGAACATAATATTCCTGTTTATCAACCCCTTCACTTTAAAGCTTCAACTGAAGAAGGCTTGGCAGCGCAACAAGAACTCGCTGCTTTAGGTGCTGATGTGATGGTGGTTGCTGCCTATGGTTTGATTCTTCCACAAGCTGTACTCGATACACCTAAATATGGCTGTTTAAACATTCACGGCTCATTATTACCACGATGGCGGGGTGCAGCACCAATTCAGCGCGCAATCGCAACAGGTGATGATGAAACAGGCATTACCATTATGCAGATGGCTGCTGGTTTAGATACAGGCGATATGATGTATAAAACCTACTGCCCAATCACCGCCGAAGAGACCTCTGCCAGCTTGCATGACAAATTAGCTGTTCAAGGTGCAGAAGCGATTTGTACAGTACTCGAGTCAGAAGCAACATTACAAAAATATTTGGCAGAACGTGAAGTTCAAGATGAAAGCCTAACAGTATATGCACATAAATTAGTGAAATCAGAAGCTCGAATTGACTGGTCAACTGATGCTATTCAACTTGACCGAAATATTCGTGCGTTCAACCCTTGGCCTGTTGCCTTCGTTCAGTTAGATGAAAATAATGCACTGCGTGTTTGGAGCTCAACAATTTCTAGTCAAAACAAAGCGAATGCCCAAGCTGGTGAAATTATCGCGATTGATAAGCAAGGCGTACATGTTGCTTGTGGGCAAGATTCCTTTATTTGTTTGACCAGTGTGCAATGGCCGGGCGGCAAAGCAATGAATGCCCAACAAATTGGCCAAACTCAAAAACTTCACGTAGGACAAATTCTGCCATGAGTCAGGTTTCATCAAATTCGTCACGATTTAACTTACGTGCTCAAGTCGTCCAGACGTTATTAAAAGTTCAGCAAGGCCAATCACTCGCTAGTATTTTAAATACACAGCTGAATCAAGTTGCAGAACGTGACCGTGCACTATTTCATGAACTTGTTCTGGGTACATTGCGTCAATGGTTTGCGCTTAAATCAATTAGCTTACCTTTACTCAGCAAACCGTTAAACAATGAAACTGTTGAAACCTGTCTTTACGTCGGTCTTTATCAAGTTTTATGCACGCGTATTGCTGCACACGCTGCGATCTCTGAAACAGTAGACGCCACTAAACAACTTGGGTTCCCAGCACTCAGCGGCATTGTGAATGCTATTTTGCGCCGAGCGACGCGTGAAACTGATGAATTTCAACAAGGTTTACAACAGGCGCATGGCTTACCAAGTTGGCTTTATAAGCGTGTGAAAAAAGATTGGGGTGAACAAACCGAATCTCTATGCCAATCATTAAAGCAAGTCGCACCTTTAACCTTAAGGGTTAATCAACGCCACATTGGCCGAGACGCTTATTTAGTAAAATTACAAAGTTTAGAAATTAAAGCACGTGCATGTATTTTGTCTGAAGCAGGCATCGTCCTTGAACAATCTGTTCAAATTACCCAGCTACCTGGTTTTGAAGAGGGATGGTTTTCTGTACAAGACGAACACGCTCAGCTTTGCGCAGAATTATTACCAGATTTAAATAATAAAACAGTGATTGATGCTTGTGCAGCTCCCGGTGGAAAAACGGCTCATTTACTCGAAAAGTTTAAACCGGCTAAGCTCATTGCCATTGACCAAGATTCTAACCGTTTAGTCCGTGTGACTGAAAATTTAAACCGTTTAGCACTCGATCAAACTCATACAGAAATTTTGGCAGCTGATGCAACCCAATGGGTTCCAGCGCAGCCTGTAGATTGTATTGTGCTAGATGCGCCTTGCTCTGCAACAGGGGTTATTCGACGTCATCCTGATATACGCCTTTTACGCCAATCTAGCGATATAGGCCAAACGATTGAGCTACAAAAGCAGATCTTGCAGCACATGTGGCAACAGCTCAAAGCTGGCGGCACACTGCTCTACATCACATGTTCAGTTTTAAAAGCTGAAAATGAACAGCAAATGATAGATTTCTTCGCAGAACGTACTGATGCGAAAGAAATTAAAATTGAAGCAGATTGGGGTATTGAGCAAATTCATGGCCGACAATTGCTGCCGCAAGCGCAATCTGGCGATGGATTTTATTATTGTAAAATTCAAAAAATTGCATAAAAAAAGCAGGCTTCGAGCCTGCTTTTTACTAGATCAGCATCAAAGCGTATGCTGATCTTTTACATCCTCTAAAACGTCATCTAACTCTTCAGGATGTTTCGACAAATGTAGAATGGATAAAATCAATCCACCCCATAAAAACACCATCGAAATCACCATCATCACGATTGCCGAAGTATTCATTATTTTATCCTCCTAGCGATCTTTCATTTTGCTTAACACGATTGCAACGACCGCACAGAAAATCACACTGCCCCAGCCGAATACACCTTGTAAGCTCATACTATAAGTATCATAGCCATTTTTGATCAAATTAAAAACAGTCAAACAGAGTGTAGTTAACAAGATTAGAGATGTAATAACCGTTAAAGTGAAATCCCATCCCTTACCAACTTGGATGGTTGAGATACGATTTATATGGTCACTAAGTTCTTTAAGAGCTGAACGTTTAAACCAAGCTACGCTAATAATTGATATTAATGCGCCACCAATAATCCCGATGTTATTAATAAAGTGATCGACAATATCAACTAGTTTAATTGCATTTACACTTGAGAATAGAATAATTGATACGAGCGCACTACCACCACCAATAATGGTTACAGCTTT
Organism: Acinetobacter sp. V102_4; assembly: GCF_031799005.1. Lineage (NCBI taxonomy): Bacteria > Pseudomonadati > Pseudomonadota > Gammaproteobacteria > Moraxellales > Moraxellaceae > Acinetobacter > Acinetobacter sp. V102_4. The sequence continues at coordinate 258,259 of NZ_JAVQNR010000032.1, forward strand.
TTTACGGCCCCATTTCAATTTATCTTGCATTGCTGCAATAGGCACTTCCAAAATACTGACCATCGAAGAAATACCTGCGACGAAAAGTGAAGAGAAGAATAAGAGACCAAATAAATCGGCACCTGTACCTAAACTTGAAATAATTTTAGGGAATGCAATAAATGCCAATCCAATCCCGCCACTCACCACATCTTTAACTTCAGTACCAGCAGCATGTGCCATAAAACCTAGCGCTGCAAAAATACCAATACCCGCTAAAATCTCTGTTGATGCATTTGCAAAACCAACGATTAAGCCAGAACCCGTTAAATTAGTTTTTGGTTTCAAATATGATGCATACGTCACCATGATCCCGAAGCCAACAGAGAGAGAGAAGAAGGTATGACCATAAGCGGCTAACCAAACTTTATAATCCATCATTGCTGACCAGTTTGGCGTAAAGAATGCATTCAAACCTTGAACTGCACCCGGCAAACGCAATGACTGAATCACCAAAATAGTGAATAGAACGAATAATAATGGCATGAAAATCTTATTAGATAATTCCACACCCTTTTTCACGCCACCATAAAGAATGATTAAAGTAAGTGCCCAAATTCCAACAATCGGCCAGAATAAATGACTTACAAACTGTAGATCAAAACCAGTCGCTTTTGAGGTTTGTAGGTAAGTATTAAAGAAGAAACCTTCTGGATCACTTCCCCACATTTGACCAATAGAGAAGTAAACGTAACTACCTGCCCAAGTCAGGACACTTGCATAATACAAACCGATGATGATGCAGACACAAACCTGCCACCACCCTAAAGTTTCTCCGCCTTTAAATAAAGCACGATATGCTTTTGGAGGCGAACCAGTACTACGATGGCCTACCGCATAATCTAAAAATAGTAACGGTAAACCAGCAGTAATGAGTGCCAATAGATAGGGAATAAGAAACGCACCACCACCATTTTCATAAGCAACGTATGGAAAGCGCCAAATATTACCTAAGCCTACAGCCGAGCCAACGGCTGCAATAATAAAACCAGATCGTGACGTCCAGTTTTCACGAGAATCTGCCATAAAACACCTAATGTTAAAAGATTACTTATTTTTACTGCTATTGTTGATTGTTATTCCGCATGCAAAAAAAGAACCAAAAAATACTTTTGTGTTTGTAGAAAATAAAAAGAACCTTTTGAGTATTTTTATTCCCTTAACAAACAAGCAAAAATAGAAAATTCTTCCTTAAAGATTTTTGTCCATTTTTTGCTCCTATATAGCTGAACAATACCTGTTTTTATTTCTTTTTACTGTAATTTCCGTCAGAAATTTTACGAATTTTCTGAGTTTTTTTCACAATTGGTTATTTTTCAGCTTATCTTTACGCCCTAAAACTTAGGTTCAGACATTATTGTTCAATGATATTTTATTCCAATTCATTGAAAGAGCTCTTCAATTACTCGACTTATCCAGTAATTTATTCTTAACTCTTCAGTTTTCAATTAAGATTTAAATGTCACCTTACTGTTCGATGACAAAATTTATACTAAAATTTTTATACGCTTAGTGACATCAAAATTAATAAATAAATATTAGTTATTTGAAATACATGGATTTTTATTCAGTCTCAAAAAATCTTATAGATATATACTCGATAGGCTTATTTTTTATCAATGCATCTGTAGCAAGATGTCTATATCATGCGCTCGAAGATTTCTTTTATTCGGATGTTAAAATGAAAATATTAAAAATGTCTTTATTAGCGCTCGGGATGGGCTTAAGTGGCTTTGCTCAAGCAGACTTTGTTGGAGTCAAAGGAGAAGTAGGCTACTGGTTTTATGATGGTAAAGCTAATATGTCTTCTCAATTCCCTGATGATCAGGATCTAGATCAAAAAGGTAGTGCTCAACTCTCATTGTCAGTAGAACACCCAATCCCATTTATTCCAAATGCAAAAATTCGTTATGTAAATTTAGATACTCAAACTAAATCAGAAACTCTAGGTCAAGCTAACTATAAAGTTGATTTAGATCATAGCGATTTTATTCTCTATTACGAATTACTAGATAATATTGTGAGTGTAGATGCTGGACTTGGTGCAACTGTACTAAATGGTGATATCACTGCGTATACAGGTAAGCGTGTGGATATTGATAAAACATATCCTATTGCTTATTTGTCAGGTGAAGTAAAACTTCCATTTACAGGCTTAAGTGCTAGAGGTGAAGCAACCTATACAAACTTTGACGATGCACGAATCACAGATGCATTAGCAGAAGTAAAATATAAGTTTGCAGATAACCTATTAATTGACCTGGGTTTAACAGCAGGCTATCGCATACTCAATATCGATTTAGATGACTACGATAACAATGACCTTAAATTTGAATTTAAAGGCCCGTATATTGGTCTAGAAGCACATTTCTAAATCAGAATCAGCTCAAAATTTCCCCCATAGATAAAAAAAGAACTCTATAAGAGTTCTTTTTTTTATTCAATCATACTCACATATCTGGGATATCCTTGAATTCTCTGACACCATGCTTGAATATTTGGGTATAACTTTAAATCGAAGCCACCTTCATCAGCCACATGTGTATAAGCATATAGCGCAATATCAGCAATAGTGAGTTGTGGTCCTGTAAGATAGTCGTGCTCTGCTAATACTTTTTCCATAATAGACAATGCTTTATGCCCTTTTGGCTGTAAATTATAATATTCGGTTCTTCTATCTTCTGGTAAACCTAAATATTTATTAATAAAACGTGCAACTGCAATAAAAGGTTCATGGCTATATTGTTCAAAGAACATCCATTGGTACATTTTTGCTTTAATAAAAAGATCTATAGGAATAAATTTTGTTCCCTCAGCTAAGTAACCTAAAATAGCATTCGATTCACTTAAAACACGACCGTCTTCCAGAACTAATACAGGTATTTTTCCATTAGGGTTTAGGGATAAAAACTCTTGAGTTTGAGTATCTTTTTTTAAAATATCAATATGAATCCATCTATGATTAATATTTAATAAGGAAAGTAAGAGTTTGATTTTATAGCAATTACCCGAATCTACATCACCATAGATTTTCATATGTACTTCTCTCTTATTATTTATGCTTAAATAGATAATTTTCTTATTATTTATAGCACAGCTCTCTCATAATATTCCTATATTTTTATTCCACTTTTTCTTTACTTCCTAAGGTGTTACTCCGTTATTTCCAGGCATAAAAAAACACCCTCAACTGTTAAGTTGAGGGTGTTTAGAATAATGAGCTGGCGATGACTTACTCTCACATGGGAAACCCCACACTACCATCAGCGCTAAGAGGTTTCACTTCTG